>JASBSH010000422.1 GCA_030149025.1 Actinomycetales bacterium
GCGGGGGGCCTGCTGACCTACGACTCGCGCCAGGCTGAATGCGCGAGTAGCGAAGCGCTTACTGTCAGCACACCGGTGCCCTGACCGGGCGTCGTCCCGGGTCAGCGCCTTTGATGAGGCTCGTTTGAAAGTCCCCAGACCTGCTCACTGAAATTCCCCACCCGCGTGGCTCCACCGAGTCGGGTGGGGCTCCTTCGAGGCTGGTGGTCTGTGACCACGCACCAGCACGAAGGAGCCCCTCTGCTCATGCTCACACGGGAGGACGACATCGAGGTACATGCGCTGCGTAAGCGCGGCTGGACGATCAGCGCGATCGCTCGGCACCTGGGCCGGGACCGCAAGACGATCCGGGCGTATCTGGCCGGTCGGGAGCCGGGGGTGCGCAAGAGCTCCCGGGCGGACCCGTTCGACAAGTTCGAGGCGTACTGCGCGCAACGGCTCAAGGACGACCCGCACGTGTGGGCCAGCACGTTGTACGACGAGCTGCTCGAGCTGGGCTACGACCGGTCCTATTCGACGTTCACCCGGCAGCTGCGCACCCGGGCGCTGCGCCCGGCGTGTGAGCCGTGCGTGCCGGCCAAGGGCCGCGCCGCGGCGGTGATCGAGCACCCACCGGGTGAGGAGACCCAGTGGGACTGGGTCGAGCTGCCCGACCCGCCCGAGCACTGGGGGTGGGGCAAGACCGCGCACCTGCTCGTCGGTGCGCTGTCGCACTCGGGGATGTGGCGGGCGGTGTTGTGCGAGTCTGAGGAGCAGCCGTTCCTGGTCGACGGGCTGGACCGGGTCGCTCGGGCTCTGGGTGGCCGGAGCAGGGATTGGCGCTTTGACCGGATGTCGACGGTGGTGTCCCCGCGTACGGGGAAGGTGAGCGCCTCGTTCGCCGCCGTGGCCAAGCACTACGGCGTCACCGTAAAGCCGTGCCCACCGCGCCGCGGGAACCGCAAGGGCGTCGTGGAGAAGGCCAATCATGTTGCCGCGCAACGGTTCTGGCGCACGCTGCCCGATGACGTGAGTGTTGAGGAGGCCCAGCGTCGGCTCGACAAGTGGTGCTCGACCCGAGGCGATGTGCGGATGCGGGCCACCGCCGACGGCCGCGCCACGGTGGCCACCCTCGCCACGGCCGAGCCGCTCGCGCCGATGCCCGCCCCGTTCCCCGCGATCATGAGCGTGCAGCGGGTCGTGTCCGCCCAGGCGCTGGTGTCCTACGCCGGGAACCGGTACTCGGTGCCACCGCAGCTGCACGGGCGCGCCGTGACCGTGCACGTCCGGCTCGGCGCCACCCACCTGGACATCGCCACCTGCCCCTCGCCCGGACGGGCACGTGAGGCCGCGACCGTCGTCGCGCGGCACCGGCTCGCCCCGGCCGGGGCCGGCGCGACGATCCGCGACGAGGGCCACGTGACCGCGCTGACCAAGACCGCGCTGGCCGCGTTCACCACCGAGCCCCCGCACCGGTCCAAGCAGCGCCGCCCGCCCAGCCCGGCCGCCCGTGCCGAGGCCGACCGGCTGCGCCGCGAGCTCACCGGCGACACCACTACCGCAGGCGACAGCGACGGGGTCGTCGACCTGGCCCGGTACGCGGCCGCCGCGGCCGGCCGCAACACCCTGACCCCTCACCCCACCCACGGCCCCTCACCCGAGGACCAGCCAAACACTGAGAAGGAGACGAATCAGCAATGACACCAACCGAACCCGCCACCACAGCGATGGCGACGGCGCCGTCCACGACCGCGCAGGCCAGCCTGTACCAGCAGCTCCGCGCCCACCTGGCCACGCTCAAGCTGCACGACGCCGCCGAGCACCTACCCGCCGTCCTGGACCGCGCCCAAGCCGAGGGCCTGAGCCTGACCGCCGCCCTCGAACGCCTCCTCGCGGTCGAGGTCGCCGCCAACCAGGCCCGCCGGCTTGCCGGCCGGCTCCGGTTCGCCTCGCTACCGACCCCGGCCACCCTGGCCGAGTTCGACTACGACGCCGCCCCCGCCGTTGACCCCAAGCTCATCGCCGAGCTCGCCACCGGCCGCTACCTGGAGTCCGCAACCAACATCCTGCTCATTGGACCGCCCGGGGTAGGCAAGACACACCTGGCCGTCGGATTAGCCCGCGCCGCAGTCGAATCCGGCTACCGCACCTACTTCACCACCGCCGCCGACCTCGCCGCCCGCTGCCACCGCGCCGCGATCGAGGGCCGCTGGGCCACCACCATGCGGTTCTTCGCCGGCCCCACCTGCCTGGTGATCGACGAGCTGGGCTACCTGGCCCTGCCCGCCGAGGCCGCCTCCGCCCTGTTCCAGGTCGTCTCCCAGCGGTACCTGAAAACCTCGATCATCCTGACCAGCAACAAGGGCGTCGGCTCCTGGGGCGAGGTGCTCGGCGACACCACCGTCGCGGCCGCCCTGCTCGACCGGCTCCTGCACCGCTCCGTCGTGCTCAACCTCGACGGCGACTCCTACCGCCTCCGCGAGCACCACGCCCGCGGCGAAGCCCTCCGCTCAGCGACCACCGGCACCCGCCAACCGCTACGCTGACACCGCCACCCGGTGGGGACTTTCGATGAGCAACCCTGGGGAATTTCGATGAGCGGCATCAGTGTGGCCCGCAGAACGCCCGCTCTCTCTTGCGAAATCTGGGCGATGGGCTCGATGACGCGCTTGACGCTCTCGAAGGCTCCGGACTGCCCTTGCCCAATGACTACGTACTGGGCGTCTACGGTCTTCCTTATTCCACCCAGGACGGGTCCGCCGTTGCTTTCGTCTCCCCGGCTCAGTTGGCCGGCCCGCAGCGCGCCGCCACCCTTGCCGAGGTGCTCTCCCAGCCGCGAATCTGCCCCCAACTCTTAGAGCCGACTAACGACACCATCCCGTTGCTGGAGCGCCAGGAGCAGGTGCGCGTCTGGATCGGCGACGCGCTTCGCGGTGGAGACGTCACCGCGCCGTCCGCCATTCGCACCGCGTACCGCGCGCTCGCGATGTGCCGGCTGTTGCCGTGACGCTGCTCGCCTTCGGTTGGTTCCGATCACGCAACTTCACCATCGTGACTCTCGCCTGCGGCGTGGTCGTACTGGCCGGTGCCCTCGCCGCCGACGCGACCCTGCGGCTGCCGTTCCTGCGCCGGTCGCTGCCCCTGCCGGTCCTCGTCGTTCTCCTCCCGGCCCTGGTGGTGACGACGCCGCTGTACAGCAGGTTCGGCAACCTCGAGACCTCTCTTACGCGTGCCAGATTGGACCGGGCCCTTGCTGCCGTCGTCGCGTGCAGCCTCGCCATCGTCGCAGGCCTGCCAGCAAGTGCGGCCGCGGGAGCGCGGTTCCCCTGGAGCCTGCTGCTCGCGCTCATGGCCGTCGCGGTCCTCGCCGTCATGATCGTGGGACCGCTGGCCTGGCTCCCGACCCTCGTCCTCGGCCTCATCACCGTCTACGTCGACTTCGTCTACCGCGAGCCGATCCGCTCCACCCTCGACGCGGTAGGCATCCCGACGCTCGCGGTTGCTGTCGCGGCAAGCGTGGTCGGCTTCGTGGTACACGGTCCGCGAGCCACATGACAGTGGGTCCAGCACACATTCGGCAGCGGTGGCCCGGAGGCGTCGTCGACGAGAGCGGTGCTGTTGGCTCGTCATCGCCAATACGTGACCGGCGAACGTGATCTGAGGCTAGGCTGGCTGAGCCGGTCGGTCACTGTCGCGTGCGTGATCGCAACGGATGTGCGCCTCGTTGAACGCGCCGTCCAGGCTCGAGCCCCGGTGTCCGGGGGTGCCGAACATTGACCTGCTGGGCCGGGTCGGACGGGTCGGGCGGTGATGTCCGCGTCGGCGAAAGTCGAGGCCGAGTGCACAGACCGAGTCGCCCACCATAACGACCAACAGGGATCTCCACTTAACCGGAGTAGGTCGGCTCTGTGGTCGCGCTCGAGGGCGGTCGGGATTACCCGTGGTCGGTCGGCGGGTTCCTGGCGTGGTTCGCCCCTGACGAGGACTGCGGGGCCACTTGGCGGCTGCGCTGGC
>JASBSH010000228.1 GCA_030149025.1 Actinomycetales bacterium
GCCCTGCCGCTCGCGGAGGTGCGGCGCCGTGTGGTGGTGAGCGAGCCCGAGCCGCGGCTGTTCACCGGCTGGCTGCGCAGCCAACTGGACCCGCACGGCCGGCACGACGAGGCGAAGATCCTCGCCGCGCTGCACGTGGCCGCCGCGCAGGACGTGCTCGACGTGCTGCCCAGGGGCCTGGACGACCAGGTCGCCGAGCGCGGTCGCTCGTTCTCCGGCGGGCAGCGGCAGCGGCTGGCCCTGGCCAGGGCACTGCTCACCGAGGCCGAGACGCTGGTGCTCGTCGAGCCGACCAGCGCGGTCGACGCGCACACGGAGGCCCGGATCGCGGACCGGCTCGCCACTGCCCGGTCCGGGCGCACCACCGTCGTGGCGACGACCAGCCCGCTGCTGCTGGACCGCGCCGACCGGGTCGCGTTCCTGCACGAGGGCCGCGTCGCGGGGGTCGGCACCCACCAGGAGCTGCTGCACCGCGGCGACGACGTCGGCGCCGCTTACCGCGCCACCGTCACCAGAGCGGAGGGCATGTGAGCGACAACGCGACCACGCTGCCCGTTGCTGCCCAGGCAGCCGTCCGCGCGGAGACCGCCCGGCTGCTGCGCCAGCACCGCCGCCCCCTCGGTGTCGTCATCGCGCTGCATGCGCTCGCCGCCCTGGCTGGGTTGGCCGGCCCGTGGCTTCTGGGCACGCTCGTGCAACGCGTCAGCGAAGGCACGACGCTCGGTGAGATCGACCGGATAGCAGTGGCTCTCGCGGTATTCGTCCTGGTCGAAACGGTTTTCACGCGGTTCGCGAAGCGGTCGGCGCTCGTGCTCGGCGAGGAGGTGTTCGCCCAGCTGCGCGAGGAGTTCATGCAGCGCGTCACAGGGCTGCCGCTGTCGACCGTCGAACGCGCCGGCACCGGCGACCTGGTCTCGCGCACGACCCGGGACGTGGAGTCCATCTCCTGGAGCGTCAGGTTCGCGATCCCCAGCGTGCTCGTCGCCGCTGTCACCGTTGCGCTCACCCTGGTCGCCGCCGCGTTCGCGGGTGGCGCCGTCGCGCTCGCGCTGCTGGCCGGCGTCCCCCTGATCTGGACGTCGGCACGCTGGTACCTGCGTCGAGCGCCGGCCGGGTACCTGCGCGAGGGAGCCTCCTACGCGCGCCTCAACGGGGTCATCACCGAGACCGTGGACGGCGCCAGGACGGTCGACGCGCTCGGCCTCGGCCCCTGGCGGCGCAGGCACATCGACGACGCGCTGCGGGGCTGCTTCGTCGCCGAGCGGTACACGCTGGCCCTGCGCATGCGGTTCTACCCGGTCGTGGAGACCGGTTACCTGCTGCCGATCGTCGTTGCGGTCGGCTGGGGCGGCTGGCTGGTCGCGACCGGCCACGCGAACATCGGGCAGGTCACCGCGGTCGCGCTCTACGCCGTCCGGGTCGTGGACCCGCTCAGTGAGCTGATCGAGTGGTGGGACGAGATCCAGATCGGCGCGGCGTCGCTCGCCCGGATGATCGGCATCGCCGAGGTGCCGCCCGACAGAGCCACCCGGGACGACGCCACACCGGCCGGGCAGGACATCGTCGCCACGGGCGTCCGGTACGCATACCGCCCCGGGCACGACGTGCTGCACGGCGTCGACCTCGCGCTGCGCCGGGGCGTGCGGCTGGCGATGGTCGGGCCGTCCGGCGCCGGCAAGTCCACGCTCGGGCGACTGCTCGCCGGCATCCACCCACCCACCGCGGGAACGGTGACGGTGGGCGGCGTCCCGCTCGTGGACCTGCCGATGACCGAGCTGCACCGCCAGGTCGCGCTCGTCACCCAGGAGCACCACGTGTTCGTCGGCACGCTCGCTGACAACCTGCGCCTGGCCAAGGCGGAGGCGGACGACACCGAGCTGCGGTCCGCTCTGGCCGCGGTCGACGCGCTGCGCTGGGCGCAGGCGCTGCCGGAGGGTCTGCGGACCGAGGTGGGCTCCGGCGGTACCCCCCTGACCCCGGCGCAGGCCCAGCAGCTGGCGCTGGCCCGGCTCGTGCTCGCCGACCCGCACACCCTGGTGCTCGACGAAGCGACCTCGCTCCTCGACCCGATGGCGGCCCGGCACCTGGAGCGGTCGCTGTCGGCCGTGCTCCAGAGCCGGACCGTCGTGGCGATCGCGCACCGCCTGCAGACCGCCCACGACGCCGACCGCGTGGCGGTGGTCGAGGACGGTCGGATCACCGAGCTCGGGTCCCATGCGCAGCTGCTCGAGGCTGACGGGTCCTACGCCGCGCTGTGGCGGTCGTGGCGTGACGAGCCGGCGGCTTACTCACCAGACCGCCGGTAGGACGCGGGTGCGGCCGCAGGTTCGGTGAGCAACGCCGGGTGCGGTGAGCAAGGTGAGTGCCCGGTTGGGCGTAACCACCTCGCCCTCGGCTCGTTGAGCAGGCACCCGCCCGCGGGGGCCAGGCCGTCCACCCCCGGTGCCGAGTCCTGCGGGCGGGGATCCCAGGCCGCCGTGGTCGTCACGGCGGCCGCGACGAGCCCGGGAGGCCCCAGGATGTCCCGCTTCCTTGACCGACAAGCACGGCCATCCGGCAGGGCGGCCGGTCGACATGCCTGCCGCCGGCGCCTGTTCGCCGGGGTCGCCGCGGCGGCCCTCGCGATCAGCGGTCTCGCCGGCACCGCCGCCAACGCCACCACGGCACCGCTGGCCCCGGTGCAGCCGTTCCTGAGCGAACAGCTCAGCGGCGTGACGGACCTCGCCACCGTCCCCGTGCTCGTCCACGGCACCGACATCGCCGCCGCGAACAACGCTGTACGGGCGACCGGAATGGTTCCGGTGACGACGTTCGACAAGGTGGGGGTGGCCGTGGCCACCGGCACCCGGGCGCAGATCGAGGCCGCCAGGTCTCAGCCCGGCGTCACCTACCTCGAGGGCAACACCCCGATCGAGTTCACCCTCTCCACGTCGAACGTGGCGACGCGCGGCGCGGAGGCGGTCTCCACGCTGAAGGGCGCCGACGGCACGGCGCTCGACGGCAAGGGTGTCTCTGTCGCGGTGATCGACTCCGGAGTCGACCCGACCCACCCGTTCTTCCGCAACGCCGACGGCTCCTCCGCGGTCGTCGCGAACCTCAAGGCGCTGTGCCTGGTCGAGCTGAGCGCCGGACCGGACTGCGTCGTCCGTGTCCCGAACACCGTGGACACCGACACGCTCGCCGTCGGCGGGCACGGCACCCATGTCGCCGGCATCGTGGTCGGGCGGCCGACCACCCTGACCGACGGGACGCGGCTCCAGGGAGCGGCGCCAGGGGCGAGCCTCGTGTCGATCAGCACCGGCGCCGGCCTGTTCATCATCGGAGCGGACGCAGCGCTGAACTGGGTCCTGGAGAACCACGACAAGCCATGCGGTGAAGGGGTTCCGGTCACGCAGTGCCCACCGATCAAGGTGACGAACAACTCCTACGGCCCGTCGGGCGGCGGCGCCTTCGACCCGAACTCCGCCACGGTGAAGCTGCAAAGGGCCCTCGCGGCCGAGGGCGTGGCCACGGTGTGGGCGGCGGGCAACGACGGCGGTGACGGCAGCCAGAGCCTGACGAACCCGCCAGGGCAGGACCCGACCGGCGGGATCATCTCGGTGGCCTCCTACTACGACCAGGGCACCGGGACCCGCGACGGCAACGTCAGCGACTACTCCAGCCGGGGCCTGGCGAGCGACCCGAGCACCTGGCCCGACCTGTCGGCCCCCGGTGAGGACATCCAGTCGTCCTGCCGGCCCTACCTCGTGATCTGCGCGACCGGTCTCGCGCCGGCGAACGGCCCGGGGCTGCTGGACGTCGGCACGTTCAACACGATCAGCGGCACGTCGATGGCCGCCCCGCACGTGGCCGGGATCGTCGCCCAGATGTTCCAGGCGAACCGGCTGCGACGCCCGGGCAGGTGGAGCAAGCGCTGAAGTCGACGGCGTACCGCTACGGCGACGGCGCGCCATACACGTCCGCTGGTGGGTACACCACGTCCTACGACAAGGGCACCGGCCTGGTGGACGTGGTCGCCGCGGCCGATCAGCTCACCGGCAGCACGGCGAAGGCCGGCGTCACCAAGGGCAAGAAGCGGCGCTAGGAACCCCGACAGCGCGAGGACACCTACAGTCCGGACACCACCCGCAGCTCCGGGCGCGTGTCGTCCAGATACACCACGTCACCACAGGTGACACAGACGGCCACGCGCCCGGAGGGGTGGTTGACGACCCACATGGGGTCTGGGGAGTGGCAGATGAGGCAACGGTGAACGCCGGAGCGACGGCGGGGTCGTCGTCGTTGTGTCGCCGTGTTCGTCATACCCCCACTCTTGGCGACGGCAGGGCTGGTGTTGGAGGGCACAAGGTCCCGATCCACGGGCTCAGAAGTCATCCGGTGGCCCCCGATCGGCCCTCGTGCTTGAGTGGCGGCCATGTCCGCCATGGAGGTCGTGAACAAGCCGCACCAGGGCCGCTACGAGGCCCTCGTCGACGACCGGGTGGCGGGTTTCGCCGAGTACCGGATGGACGGCGAGGACGTGGTGTTCACCCACACCGAGGTGGCCGACGCCTACGAGGGGCAGGGAATCGGGTCACGGCTCGTTCGCGCCGCGCTGGAGGACGTGCGCCGCCAGGGTCGGCGGATCGAGCCGCTGTGCCCGTTCGTCCACTCCTACATCGACAGACACGCCGAGTACCAGGACCTGCTTCGCTCCCGCTCAGACCGGACGTGACGCGGCAATGTCGCTCGGACGCGGCAAGGCGCTCGAACGCGGCACAGGGGTCATCGACGGCACCACCGGTGAGCGTGGCGGCACGGCGCCCTCCCGCCGGTAGGCCTGCCCGGGCTGCGGCCGGCTGTCCGCTTCGCCGGCGTTCGGCCACAGGGCGAAGGCCCGCTCCGCCTGTGCCGTGATGGTCAGCGAAGGGTTGACCCCGAGGTTGGCGGAGATCGCCGAACCGTCCACGACGTGCAGGCCGGGGTACCCGAACACCCGGTGGTAGGCGTCGATGACGCCATGCCGGGCATCGGGTCCGATCACGCACCCGCCGATGAAGTGAGCGGTCATCGGGATGTCGAACAGGTCACCGATCGTCCCGCCCACCGCGGTGCGCTCCCCCGTCCTCTCCGCCAGCCTGGCGGCGATCCGCCGGATCGCCGTGTGCCCGGCCGGGATCCAGGTGGGGTTGGGCGCGCCGTGCCCCTGCTTGGAGGTCAGCGCCCACCCACCGGTGAGCCGGTGGCGACGGCCGGAGACCGTGATGGAGTTGTCGAGCGTCTGCATGACGAGACCGATCAGGGTCCGCTCGCTCCAGCGCCGCACCGACAGCGACCGGACCAGGTCCCCCGGATTACGCAGGCCGAGCCCGAGGAACGTCACCCACCGGGGCCACCGGCCGCCGCCGTCCACGAGCAGGGTGGCGAGCAGACCCATGGCGTTGGACCCGCGGCCGTAACGGACGTTCTCGACGTGCGTGTCGCCGTCCGGGTGGAAGGAGGACGTGATGGCAACGCCGCGCGTGAGGTCGACGCGACCGGCAGGATCGGTCCCGCTGCCTGAGCCCTTCGGGACGCGGACGGTCATGGCACCGAGCAGCGCCTCCGAGTTCGTGCGCGTCAGCCTGCCGAGCGCCGGCGACAGGCCGGGCAGCGCCCCCGTCGCCCTGAGCTTGTGCAGCAGACGCTGAGTCCCCCAGGTGCCTGCCGCGAAGACGACGTGGTCGACCACGATGGTCCGGCGCGACCGGCTGCGCCAGGGCCCCCAGGCGCCCGTGCGCTCGCTGGTGACGCGGTAGCCGCGGCCGGGATTGCCCTGGTCGACCGGCCGGACCTCGACGACCGTGCGCAGCGGCTCGATGACGACACCCGCCCGCTCCGCGAGCGCGAGGTAGTTCTTCACCAGCGTGTTCTTGGCACCCACCCGGCATCCGGTCATGCAGGCACCGCACTGGGTGCACGCGGTGCGCGCCGGCCCCGCCCCGCCGAAGTACGGGTCCGGGTCGAGCCGACCCGGCTCGTCACCGAAGTAGACGCCCACCGGCGTCTTGCGGAAGGTGTGCTCGACGCCGAGATCCCTTGCCGCGTCGCGCATCACAGCTTCCGCGATGCCTTCGCAGGGGTTCGTCACCACGCCCAGCATCCGACTGGCCAGCTCGTAGTAGGGGCGGAGCTCGTCCTGCCAGTCGGTGATGTCCCGCCACTGGGCGTCGCGGAAGAAGGGCTCGGACGGCACGTACAGGGTGTTCGCGTAGTTCAGCGAGCCGCCGCCCACACCCGCTCCGGCCAGGATCACGACGTCGGGCAGCTTGTGGATCCGCTGGATGCCGAAGCAGCCGAGCCGCGGCGCCCACAGGTAGCGGCGAAAATCCCACGACGTCTTGGGCAGCTCGTCGTCCGCGAACCGCCGCCCCGCCTCGAGAACCGTTACGTCGTAACCCTTCTCGGCCAGACGGAGCGCCGCAACCGAACCACCGAACCCGGAGCCGATGATCGCGACGGTGGTCATCGCCAACCGACCGCCTTCAGCGCGCGCAGCGCCTGGGTGAACGCGCCGGTCCACCGCTCCGGTGGGAGCTTGAAGAACTGACCGAGGCCGAGCCCCCGGTGGGCGCCGAGCTGAACCGAGATCGTCTGGGACTCTGTGTATTTCGTGATACCGACCGCCCCGTGCCGCCGGCCGATGCCGGACTGCCGCATCCCGCCCATCGGCGCACCGACACTGCCCCAGGCGGCCACGTATCCCTCGTTGACGTTCACCGTGCCGGCCTGGATCCGCGAGGCGATCCGGCGTCCCCGACGGACGTCCGATGTCCAGACGCTCGCGTTGAGGCCGTATTCGGTGCCGTTGGCCAGGCGAACTGCCTCGTCGTCGGAGGCGACGCGGTGCACGGAGACGACTGGGCCGAACGTCTCCCGGTCGTAGCACTCGGCGGCCGGTGTGACGCCGTCCAGGACCGTGGGCTCGTAGAACAGCGGACCGACGTCCGGCCGGGGCCTGCCACCCGTGAGAACCGTGGCGCCGTGCGCGAGAGCGTCGTCGACGTGCCGCGTGACCGTCTGGAGCTGGGCGGCTGAGACGAGGCTGCCCATGTCGGCGGTGTAGTCCAGGCTCGCTCCCAGCCTCAGCGCCCGCACCCGCGGCAGGAACACCGCCAGGAAGTCGTCGGCGATCCGCTCGTGCAGCAGCAGCCGTTCCATGGAGACGCACAGCTGCCCGGCGCTGGAGAAGCACGCCCTGACGGCGCCTTCCGCCGCCACCTCGAGGTCGGCGTCGTCGGCGACGTAGAGGGAGTTCTTGCCGCCCAGCTCCAGCGATGCACCGACCAGCCGCCGGCCCGCCTGCTCCGCGACGAGCCGGCCGGTCGCGGTGGACCCGGTGAAGCACACGTAGTCGGCGGAGCTCACCAGCGCCCCGCCGATCGTCGGCCCGTCACCGACCACGATCTGAAGAACACCCTCGGGAAGCCCTGCGCGCGACAGTGCGTCGGCGGCCCAGAGTGCGGTGAGCGTCGTCTGCGTGTCGGGCTTGAGCACCACGGCGTTGCCTGCCATCAGGGCGGGCAGGGCGTCGGAGACAGCGAGGGTCAGCGGGTAGTTCCAGGGGGCGATGATGCCGACCACGCCGACGGGGTGGTGCAGCTCGTGCGTCACGGTCAGTCCCGGCACGAGTCCCGCCCGGCGTCTGGGACGGAGGTAGCCGGCGCCCCGTCGTGCGTAGTGACGGGCGACGATAGCGACGTCCGCGATCTCCTCGTAGGCGTGCACGCGCGCCTTGCCGCTCTCGA
Source organism: Actinomycetales bacterium (assembly GCA_030149025.1). Classification (GTDB taxonomy): domain Bacteria; phylum Actinomycetota; class Actinomycetes; order Actinomycetales; family BWSM-131; genus BWSM-131. The sequence goes on from JASBSH010000228.1 coordinate 7,767, forward strand.
TCTGGATCAGGTCCAGGACCTCGGACTGCTCCGTGAGCACGATGTCGTGCAGACGCAGCAGCACCCGGGCCCGCTCGGCCATGCTGCGCCGCGCCCAGCGCCGCTGCGCGGCACGGGCTGAGTCGACCGCGAGCGCCACGTCCGCCGGGGTGGACAGCGGGACGTCGGCCACCCGCTCGCCCGTGAAGGGTGCGGTCGTCGTGTGGGTGCGTGCTCTAGGGCTCGCAACGACGCGCTCCACGAGCCGGGCGACGAGCACGGGATCGGGTTGTTCGGAGAGCCGGAACTTACCTTCGGTAACCACCGCCATGGAGGCAGCGTAGGCGTCCGGCGAGGCGGTTGGCTACCAGCGGATAACCGGGCCCTGCAGGGTGCTTCGAGTCAGCGACGCGGTCCTTCGTAGGGCGCCGTCATGACGCCGGTCGGGTCGAGCCGGGCGAGGATCGCGTCGCTGATCTCGGCGAGCTGGTCGATCTGCTCATCGGTGAGCGCGTCGATGACGTGCTGCCGCACGTTCTCCACGTGACCTGGCGCCGACTCCCGCAACTTGGCCCAGCCCGACCCGGTGAGCCGGGCGTTGGTGGCGCGAGCGTCCTCCGGGCAGGGGAAGCGCTCCACCAGGTCGCGCTCCTCCAGTCGCCGGACCACGTGAGAGAGCCGAGGCAGCGTGGCATTGGTGCTCGCCGCGAGCGCCGTCATGCGCAGAATTCTGTCCGGGGCCTGCGAAAGCATCGCCAGCACCTGGTAC
>JASBSH010000020.1 GCA_030149025.1 Actinomycetales bacterium
TCCAGCCGCCGGCGGACATCGACGCCCGTGCCATGGTCTCCGGTGCGGTCACCGACGCTCCTACGCGGACGGCGCGGGTGCGGCTTCGGCCGGGAGCGGGCCAGGGGCTGCGGTTGCGCGCCGGCGCCCCGGCGGACGCCGAGGAGGTGGCGGTGCCGTTCAGCGAGGTCAGCGAGGTCGCGGAGACGATCGCCTGGCTCGGGCCGGACGCCGTGGCGCTCGACCCACCGGAGGTCGTCGAGGCCGTCGTGGCGCTGCTGCAGGGTGCTCGGGGCGCACACCTGGCGGGAAGCCGATGAGCAACATGACGCAACCTCAGAAGAAGCCGGCCAGGAAGCGCCCGCCGCAGCGGTTCCAGCCGAGCGCGGGGGACCGGCTGTCGCGGTTGCTGGCGCTCGTGCCCTACCTGACCGCGCGGCAAGGGGTCCCGCTCGCCTAGGCCGCCAAGCACTTCGACATCACCGAACAGCAGCTGGTCGACGACCTGCAGCTGCTGTTCGTGTGCGGCACGCCCGGTCACATGCCGGACGACCTCATCGAGGCCGAGTGGGAGACCGGCCACGTCTACCTCAGCAACGCCGATCCCATCGCTCGGCCACTGCGCCTCGGCGTCGACGTGGCGGTGGCGCTGCTGGCCGGGCTGCTGACGCTCGCTGGGATCCGTGGGATCAGCGACTCCCAGGCCCTGGACAGCGCCCTCGCCAAGCTGTCCACCGCAGCGGGGCAGACGGCGGCCCGGGCCGCCGCCGTCCGGGTCGAGCTGGAGACCGGCGACCATCCCGAGGTGATCGCGGCGTGCCGGGAGGCGCTGGCGAACCGGAGGCGGCTGCACCTGCGGTACCTCGTGGCGGCACGCGACGAGGAGACCGAACGGGACGTCGACCCGATGCGGCTGGTGTCGGCGGACGGCCGGCTGTATCTGGAGGGCTGGTGCCACCGGGCCGAGGACACTCGCCTGTTCCGGGTGGACCGGATCCTCGAGGCGACCGTCCTCGAGGCGGACGGGACGCCGCCGTCCGACGCGGTCGGTCGCGACGTGGACGACACGTTGTTCCAGCCCGGCCCGGACGACCTCGTCGTCACCCTCGACCTGCAGCCGGCCGCCCGGTGGGTTGCGGAGTACTACCCGGTCGAGTCGGCGGAGGAGTTGGTCGGCGACGTGCTGCGGGTACGGCTGGCGACAGCGGACGACGCCTGGTTGCGCAGGCTCCTGCTGCGCCTCGGCGGCACCGCCGTCGTCGTCGACCCGCCGGAGGTTGCCGACGCGATCGCGGACCTCGCCGAGCACGCCCTGCGCGCCTATTCCGGCTCGCGGTCTGAGCCGACCTGCTGACAGAGCCGCCACACCCGACATGGCGGGACTTCAGTCCCTCAAGGAACGAAGCGGCTGCGCCGAAACCATCTTCGAGTGGCGTGCGAAAGCGCTGGAAGGACCACGAGGAGATTGCGCCGAATGACCACGATCAAGGCGTCTTGCCCCTGCTGCGGGGACGTCGACCTGACCCCGGCACAGGTCCGCCTCGTCGTCTGCTCCGTGGAGGACTGGTCCTACTACAGCTTCCGCTGCGGCACCTGCCGGGACGAGATCCGCAAGCCCGCGGCGCCCCAGGTCGTCGCGCTGCTGACCTCCGGCGGGGTGCGTGCCGAAGCTTGGACGGTGCCGGCCGAGGCGCTCGAGGAGCACGCCGGAGGGCCCATCACCCACGACGACGTCCTCGACATGGCCCTCACGCTCCAGCGCATCGACAACATCTCCGCTGTCGCGGCCGCCGGAGCGACCCACCAGCGCCCTGTTGGCTGAGCCCGCTGGGTGGCCCCGAGTCGGCTCGAGTCGGCTCGGCGCCCACCGCGACGGCGAGCGGCCCGGCTGGGAGCCGACCCGAGCGGTAGGGTCACCGCGTGCTCTGGTTCTTCATCTGGCTCGCCCTGGTGATCGGTGCCCTCGCCGTGCTCGGCTCCCTGACCTTCGGCCTGTTCCGCAAAGGGCTGGAGCTCGTGCAGGAGATGGGCGAGGCCGCGGAGCTGCTCGGCCGGGCCGCCGAGCAGGTCGAACGGCTGCAGCGTCCGGCCACCCAGAAGCCGGCGGTGTTCGCCGACCCCCGCGAGCTGCGCCGTGAGCGGGAACGCCGGCGCAAGCAGCGGCACGCGCACCGCCGAGGTGCGCTGTCCAGCGCCGCGCGACGTACGATGGGCACGACTCGAGCCGGAGGCTGACCGATGTTCCGTAATCTCGCCGACAACCCACTGCTGCTGATCCTGCTCGTCCTCATCATCGTGCTCGTCTTCGGGGCCAACCGACTGCCGGGTGCCGCACGGAGCCTTGGTCGCTCGATGAGGATCTTCAAGTCCGAGGTCAAGGGCATGAAGGAGGACGACGACCGCCCCGCCCGCGACCGGGACGCGAACGCTGCCGGCCCCGCCGACAGGCCGATCGAGGGCAAGGTCGTCGACCCGACGCCGCACCAACCGACCGAGGGCCAGCGTCGACAGGGCCAGGGTCGACAGGGCGCGCCGCACGACTCCTCTGCCTGACCTCGCGGAGCAGCGGTGGCGCTGACCACTCCTCGTCGCCGGTCCAACCCGGAGGGCAGGATGCCCTTGCGGGAGCACTTGATCGAACTTCGGAACCGGCTCTTCAAGGCCGGCCTCGCCCTGCTCGCCGGCAGCGTCGCCGGCTGGTTCCTGTACGACCCCGTCCTCGAGGCCCTCGCGCGACCCCTGTTCGAACTGCAGCAGGCCGGGGACCGCAACATCATGCCCAACCTGGGCGGTGTCACCCAGGCCTTCGACCTGAAGATCAAGATCTCGATCTTCATCGGCTTGATCATCTCCAGCCCCCTGTGGATCTACCAGTTGTGGGCGTTCATCACCCCCGGCCTGACCCGCAGGGAGCGCCGTTACGCCCTCGGCTTCCTCGCCGCGGCGGTACCGCTGTTCCTCGCCGGCGCCTGGCTGGCCTACCTGTTCGTGCCGAACGCCATCCGGTTCCTTGTCGGGTTCACCCCCGAGGGCTACGCGAACTTCCTCAGCGTTCCCGAGTACCTCGGGTTCGTCATGCGGATCATCCTCGGCTTCGGGCTGGCGTTCCTGGTGCCGGTCGTGCTCGTCGCGCTGAACATGATCGGCCTCCTACGGGGCCGGTCGATCCTCAAGGCCTGGCGCTGGGTGGTGGTCGTGGCGTTCACGTTCGCGGCCATGGCGACGCCGACGCCGGACGTGCTGTCGATGTTCCTGCTCGCACTGCCCCTGCTCGGGCTGTTCGCGCTCGCCATTGCGATCACCATCCTCAACGACCGTCGACGCGAACGGTTGGCGCCCGGGTTCGAGGACCTGGACGACGACACGGCCAGCCCGTTGTAGCCCGACGGGAGGGCTGCGGCCCGGTCCGCCACTAGCGTGGCCGCGTGCCCCGAACGCATACGACCAGCACCGTCGCGGTGCTCTGCAACCCGACCGCCGGGAAAGGTCGTGGGTTGCGTGCGGGTGCCCTGGTCACCCGCCGTCTCGCCGACGCCGGCCACCGGGTGATGGACCTGACCAGCGAGTCCGCTGCGGAGGCCCGGGACCGGGCTCTCGCTGCGGTCGCCGCCGATGTCGACGCACTCGTGGTGGTCGGAGGGGACGGTATGGCGCACCTCGGGGTGGGTGCGTGCGCCGGCACGAAGGTGCCGCTCGGGATCATCGCCGCCGGGACGGGCAACGACATCGCCCGCGGCCTCGGGCTACCGGTGGGGAACATCGAGGAGTCCGTCTTCGTCGTCCGGACCGCGCTAGCAGGTACCGACCTCGCGTTGCAGCGCCGGCAGGTGGACGCCGTCCGCGTTACGTGCCCGTGGAGGCCGGCGTGGTACGCCGGTGTGTTGAGTGCGGGGTTCGACGCGATCGTGAACGAGCGCGCGAACGGGTGGGGCTGGCCGCGAGGCCGGATGCGCTACAACCTCGCCGTCGCCCGTGAGCTGCCCCTGTTCAAGCCCCTGAGGTACCGGCTCGAGATCGACGGTGCCAGCGAGGAGATCCCGGCGATGCTCGTCGCCGTGGCGAACGCACCGTCGTTCGGTGGCGGAATGCGCATCACCCCCGATGCGCGCATGGACGACGGGCTGCTCGAGGTCTTCCTCCTGCGGCCTCTGCCGCTGGTGGAGTTCCTCCGGCTGTTCCCCAAGGTGTTCAGCGGTTCGCACGTCCACCACCCCGCGGTGAGCATCCGCCGGGCCGAGCGCGTCCGCATCGAGACCCTCGACAAGCCCGTTGTCGCCTACGCCGACGGGGAGCGGCTCACCGGCCTGCCCCTGCAGGCCGAGATCGTCCCGCAGGCGCTCACCGTCCTCGCTCCGACGCCGGCCCCCAATTTGAGTTGATCATGGAATTCCGGTGCAGTCTGAGCCGGAATTCCGTGATCAACTCCCTGGTCTGGGGGTAGCGCGGACCGGGATTTCATGATCAACACGTTGTTGAGGGTGCGATCCGGGGGGTGTAATCGGTTGGTGCGAGCCGCGTTCGTCACCGGTCCGGGCCCCGCCGACGCCATCCGGTGGGGCGACGTTCCCGACCCGGCGCCGGGCGCCGACCAGGTGCTGGTCCGCACGCTTGCCGTGGCGGTCGACCACGTGGACACCTACGTCCGCTCCGGCTCCTTGGACACGTCGGTGACGTGGCCGCTGGTCGTCGGCCGCGACCTGGTCGGTGAGGTGCGGGCAGCGCCCGAGCACAGCGGCCTGGCAGCAGGAGACCTGGTGTGGACATCCAGCCTGGGCTACGAGAACCGGCCCGGCGCGACAGCCGAGCTCGCGGTCATCGAGACCGCCCGCTGCTACCGCCTCCCCGACGGGCTCGACCCGGTGGAGGCGGTCGCCACCTTCCACGGCGCCACGACGGCGCTGCTCGGGCTGCGCCGTTGCGGGATCGCGCCCGGCGAGCACCTGTTCGTGCACGGCGGCGGGGGAGGGGTGGGGGCGATGGTGGTCCAGGTGGGCCTGGACGCCGGCGCCCGCGTCACCGCCACAGCGCGCGACGACGAGACGCTGGCGTGGCTGCGCGACCTGCGTGACGGCGTCCGGGTGATCGAGGTCGTGGACTCGCGGGAGCGGCCGCAGGCCGGTCTCGCCCACGATGTGGACGTGCACTTCGACACCACGGGCCGGATCGCGATGTCGGAGGCGCTGGCGGCGCTGGCGCACCGCGGCCGAGTGGTCGTGACGGCGAGGCGGGACACGGACGGCGTCCCGCTCCGTGCCCTGTACCTGCGCGACCAGAGCATCGTCGGGTTCGTCCTGTCACGCGCGACCTGCGACGAGCTGGCCTGGGCGGCGGCGCAGACGAACCGGCTGCTCGCAGAAGGGACGAGAGCCCGCGCCGTCCGGACCATGACGATGGACCAGGCGGCGCGGGCTCACACGATGCTGGAGGCCGGTGAGGTACACGGCAAGCTGGTGCTCGTGCCACCCCGACCGACCGCTGCGGACCGCTGACTAGCTGCCCACCGGCTCCTTCATCCCCTGGGTCATGTCGACCCGATCGTTCGGGACGCAGTGCGTCATCGTGAGGCCACTGACGTCCCGCGGCCCGTTCTTGCCGAGGTTCGCCAGCCGCTTGTTCTCCTCCTCGTTCAGCGTCTGGCTCTGCAGCGGTGGCAGGTCGCGGACGTCGTCGGCGGAGATGCCGAGCCCGTCACCGACACGCTGGCCGAGCTCGTCCTCGCACATGAGGAAGTGCCACACCATCCGCTCCTGGATCTTCCGCGGGCACTGTTTGAGAGCGGTGACGAAGTTCTTGACCAGGTCGTCCTTCTCCCACTGCTCCGACAGCAGGTAGCGCTCACCTGCCTGCTTGTAGTCGTTCGTGCGCGGGATGCGCTTGCGGGTGAGCCGACCCGAGATGACCGGGCCCTGCTCGTCGTGGGTGGGGTACCGGGCCTCCCGGAGCCCACCTTGGATCGACGGTTCGTAGTTGACGTGCGGGTTGGCGCCCTCCGCGAGGTCCACCCCGTACGTCATCTCCCCGTCGCGCTGGTTGGTCGCCACCTTCGCGTTCTTCGGGCGGTTCACCGGCAGCTGCAGGTAGTTCGGGCCGACCCGGTACCGCTGGGTGTCGCTGTAGGAGAACGTCCGGCCGACGAGCATCTTGTCGTCGGAGAAGTCCAGACCATCGACCAGCACGCCGGTGCCGAAGGCGATCTGCTCGCTCTCGGCGAAGAAGTTCTCCGGAGCACGGTTGAGGACCATCCGGCCGACCGGCTTCGGAGGGAACTGCTCCTCGGGCCACACCTTGGTGTCGTCCAGCGGGTCCCAGTCGAGCTCGGGGTGCTCGTCGTCGCTCATCATCTGGACCTGCAGCTCCCACTCCGGGTAGTCGCCGCGCTCGATCGCGTCGTACAGATCCTTGGTGTGGGACCCGAGGGTCTGCGCCTGCACCGCAGCAGCATCCTCCGCGGTGTAGGACTTCACACCCTCCTTCGGGATCCAGTGGTACTTCACCAGCACCGTGTCCCCGTCGGCGTTCACCCACTTGTAGGTGTTGACCCCGAAACCCTGCTGGTGCCGGTACGAGGCCGGGATACCGCGTGGGCTGAACACCAGCATGAACATGTGCAGCGCCTCTGGGCTCTGGCTCAGGAAGTCCATCGCCCGCCACGCCACCGACGCCTCGAAGTTCACCGGGTCCGGCTTCTGGGAGTGGATGAAGTCGGGGAACTTGATGGCGTCGCGGATGAAGAAGACGCCGAGGTTGTTGCCGACGAGGTCCCAGTTGCCGTCCTCCGTGTAGAACTTCACCGCGAACCCACGTGGGTCGCGGGCGACCTCCGAGGAGTCGCGGCCGCCGGCGACCGTGGAGAACCGGATCGCCAGGTCGGTGCGCTTGCCGGCCTCCTGGAACAGCTTCGCCCGGGTATACCTGGAGATGGGCTCGTCGCCCCACTTGCCGTACGCCTCGAAGTAGCCGAAAGCGGTGGCACCCCGGGCGTGCACCACGCGCTCGGGGATCCGCTCCCGGTCGAAGTGGCTCATCTTCTCGAGGAACTGGTAGTTCTCGAGGGTGGCCGGGCCGCGTGGGCCGATCGTCCGCTGGTTCTGGTTGTCGAAGATCGGGTGGCCCTGCCGGTTCGTCAGGATGGGCCGGTTGTCCTCCCCGGCCGAGCCCTGGCTCGCTACGTCTGTCATCGGTGCTCCTCCTTGTGGTGCGCCTGCCGATCGCTCCACCAAACTCTGTCTGCTGGGGCTGGTCAAGGGGTTCCCCGCATGAGCGGGGCATGAGCGGGGCGTCTGCGGGAACAGCGCGGTGCAGCAGGTCAGTCGCCGCGCGTCTTGCGCGTCGCGCGGTCGCTGGCCTTCTCGATCGCGTCCACCAGCTCGGACTTCGACATCTTCGAGCGGCCCTTCACGTCCAGCCGCTTCGCGATGTCGTACAGGTGCTCCTTGCTGGCGTTGGCGTCGACACCACCGGCCGTCTTCCGGCGCGTGCGGACGCCGCCTTCCGCCTGCTCGTCGGACGGACCCTTCTCGTCCTTCGGCTCCCAGTGGTCACCGACCTTCTCGAAGCTGTGCTT
>JASBSH010000028.1 GCA_030149025.1 Actinomycetales bacterium
CGGCGGTCATCACAGCCGCGACCGCGCCTGTCGTGGTCGTCGGGCCGAGGGCCCGACCGCCGAGACACGGTGCGGTGTCCCGGCTCGTCGTCCCCCTCGACGGCACCACGGAGACCGCCGGCTCGGTGACGCCCCTCGTCCGCCGGTTCGCCGGCCGGGGGCTGGACGTCGTGCTCTGTCACGTCTTCGACCGAACGACGACGCCGCGCTTCTGGGACCAGCCGCAGCATGAGAGCCGCAGCTGGGCCGAGGAGTTCAAGACCCGCTGGGAGGACGAGGCGGGAGGTGACCGCGGCGTCGGGGTTCGATGCGTCTCGGGGAAGACCGCGCAGGAGATCCTCACAGCCGTGGACGTCGAGGACGGGGACCTGCTGCTAGTCGCCTGGGCCAGGGACCTGTCCGGTGAGCGCGCAGCTGTGGTCAAGGCCCTGCTGGCCGAGTCCCGCGTGCCCGTCGTCCTCGTGCCGAGGACCGGAGCCCTGCCCCCGAACACGGATCTTCCCGAGCAGCGCCGGCCGGAGGAACACGCCGTGTCATCCCATGCTTGACGCAAATTCGTCACCGCCGATATGCCCTTGGGCGGTGCGGAACCGGCCATCCATCAGGGACAGTAAGTCCGAGGGGGCAGCACGATCCGAACGGGGACAGCACCTTGATGGTTATGCCAGGACGAACGACACCCGTGTCCGCAGCGTCGACGGACCTGCCGGGGCACGTGTCGGCGAACCCGCAGCGCGGTGGCGTCGTGGAGGCCAGCGCCTCCACCGTCGTGCAGGAGCGCCGGGCACTTCTGAGACGGACTGAGCACCTCGTCCACGACCTCCAGCCGCTGCCTGCTGGTGTGGTCATCGCCTGTGTCGTGCGTTGCCGCGATGAGCTTATCCGCATGGGCGTCAGGTCCGGATTGGCCGTCGCCTCCGAGAGCATGGCACGGGCCCGGCTCATGAAGGAGCACGGTGCCCTTCTGCAGCACGTGAACTGACTGGCACCGGACCGACCGTGAGCCGAGGACTGTCCTCGCTCCAAGGTCGTTAGCCCCTGGCAGCCCGGTCGGAGTAGGCGCACGGTGGTGTGATGGACCTACACAGCGGCGAACCCCTGGTCGTCGGCGTGGACGGCTCGCCCGACAGCGTCCGGGCGCTGGACTGGGCCATCGCCCTTGCGTCTGGAGTCCTCCTGCCGGTGCGCGTGCTGCACGCCAGGGGCCGTCGTCACGCGGATCGGGCCAGCAGCGTCGCCGATGATCTGATGGTGAAGGCGCTCGCGCAGTACGACGGGCCAGCCCTTCGGGTCACGGCCGCTGACGACGACAGCGACCCTGTGTCGCTGCTGCTGGAGGCGGGGAAGAGTGCGACCGCGGTCGTGGTCGGCGCCCGGGGTCATGGGCGGCTCGCAGGTGCCCTCACCGGCTCCGTGAGCCAGCACGTGGCTCAGCTCGCCTCGTGCCCGGTCGTCGTCGTCCGCCCCCCGGCGGACCAGTTGTCCCGGACCGTCGTGCTCGGCGTGGACCAGGGGCTCGACGAGCCGGGCCGACTTGCCCCGGGCAGCGTGCGAGCCGCCGCCTTCGCCTTCGGCTACGCCGAGGCGACCGCGGCGCCGCTGACCGTGCTCCACGCGTGGCAGGACCGCGACCTGGACCGGTCCGGGCTCGTCCTACCGCTCAAGGAGGACCTGGATGCCGAAGACCGGGCTGCCGCCATCCGCGGGCTGGAGCAGGCGCTCGAGCACTGCATCAAGGAGCACCCGGCGGTCGCGGTGACCCTCGATGTCCGGCCGGTGCATCCCCAGCGGCTGCTGACCGACGCCTCGCAGCACGCAGCGCTGCTCGTCGTCGGCTCGAGGGGTCGCTCTCCCGTACCGGGACTGCTCCTCGGCTCGGTGAGCCAGATGATGCTGCATCGTGCCTCGTGCCCGGTGGCGGTCGTCCGCTGAACAGCCGCACGGGGAGGCGTCATGCGGCGAACCCGTTCCCAACAGCGATTCCGCGACAGACACGACGCCGGCGTCCGACTCGCTGATCGATTGCGGCGCCTGGAACTTCGTTCGGAACCGGACCTGGTCGTCTGTGGACTGCCACGTGGAGGGGTGCCAGTCGCTGCCGAGATCGCGGCGGTCCTCGACGCGCCGCTCGACATCGTGGTGGTGCGGAAGCTGGGGCTGCCGTGGCAGCCGGAGCTGGCGATCGGTGCAGTGGGGGAGGGCGGTGTCCGCGCCGTGAACCCGGAGATCGCGGGGTTGGTCGCACCGCAGGTCGTGGAGAGGCTCACGACGGCCGCCGTCGGCGAGGTCGAGCGGAGGGTGCAGGCTTGGCGGGGCTCCGCCCCCGGGCACCTGCTTGGGGGCCACACAGTGGTGCTGGTGGACGACGGGATCGCCACCGGCGCAACGGTGCGCGCGGCCGTGGCCGTGCTGCGGGCCGCCGGTGTGCGGAGCGTCGTCCTCGCGGTGCCCGTCGCGGTCCACGAGGTGGCCGAGCGCCTGCGCCGGGAGGTCGACCAGTTGGTCTGTCTGGCCGAACCGCCGGAGCTGGGCTCGGTCGGGTCCTGGTACGAGGACTTCGAGCAGGTGACCGACGACGAGGTCCGCGTCCTGCTGGAGCGCCGCCGGCAGGAGCCGAGCGAGGTGGTCGTCGACTCCCCGGCGGGGCCGCTGCCGGCACTCGTGTCGGTGCCGCGAGGCGCGGCCGGTGTGGTGCTGTTCGCCCACGGGTCGGGCAGCAGCCGTCACAGTCCCCGGAACCAGGCAGTGGCCAGCCGGCTCCAACGTGCCGGCTTCGCGACCGTGCTCGCCGACCTGCTCACCGGCTCCGAGGCGCCGGACCGCCGGCTGGTGTTCGACATCGGCCTGCTCGCCGACCGCGTCCTGACGATCACCGACCAGGTGGCCTCGCTGACCGGGGTTCCGGACCTGCCGCTCGGCTATTTCGGCGCAAGCACGGGGGCGGCCGCCGCACTGCGCGCCGCCGCGACACGACCCCGGCACCTGCGGGCAGTCGTCTCGCGAGGGGGGCGGCCGGACCTCGCAGCGGAACACCTGCCTAACGTGCAGGTCCCGACGCTCCTCATCGTCGGAGGCGACGACTCACAGGTCCTCGCCCTCAACCGGGCCGCCCGGCGGCGTCTGCGCTGCCACAGTGACCTCCAGGTGGTCCCCGGCGCCACCCACCTGTTCGAGGAGCCGGGCGCGCTCGAACGGGTCGCCGAGCTCGCCGACGTCTGGTTCGAGCGGTACCTGTTCGGGCAACCGGATGACCGCACGGGTGTTGCCCACCGCCGGCACGACCAGCGGACCGGTCCTTGACGTGGGTCCGGTTCTCGCCCTCGGGGGCGACACCATGCTCGGCAGGGGGGTGGGGGAGCGCCTGCGCGACGACCCCGTCGCTCAGGTGTTCGGCCCACGCCTGCGGGAGGTAGCAGGGGAGGCCGATGCCGTCGTCGTCAACCTCGAGTGCTGCATATCCGAACGGGGGGAGCGCTGGCCCGACCCGGACAAGCCCTACTTCTTCCGGGCGCCGCCTCGTGCGGTGAAGGTGCTTCTGGACCTCGGTGTGGACGCGGTCACGCTTGCCAACAACCACGCGCTGGACTTCGGGTTCGACGCGCTCGCGGACACTCTCGACCTGCTCGATCGCGCCGGCATCACGGTGGTGGGGGCGGGTGCCGACGTCGCCAGCGCCCGGGCGCCGCGGACGCTGCACGTCGGCCCGAGCCATGTCACCCTGCTCGGCCTCGCGGACTACCCGGCCGAGTTCGGGGCCACCCCGACCCGGGCGGGCGTCGCCTTCGCCGACCTGAGTGGAGGCGTCCCCGAGTGGGTGCGGATCGCGCTGCAGCGGTCGGACCGGCCCGTCGTCGTCATGCCCCACTGGGGACCGAACATGGTGCAGGAGCCGACCCGCATCGTGCGACGCGCCGCTCGCCGGCTCATCGAGTGGGGCGCGGACCTCGTGGCAGGTCATTCCGCCCACGTCTTCCACGGGGTCGAGGGGAGGGTGCTATATGACCTCGGGGACCTTGTGGACGACTATGCGCGAAGTCCTCTGCTCCGTAACGACATCGGCATGTTGTGGCTCGTGCACCTCAACGGCGGCGTGCCCGAGCAGCTCGAGGCGGTCCCGCTGCGGCTGGACTACGCGTTCACCGAGGTCGCGGACGGCGGGGACGCCGCTTGGGCGCGTCGGCGGTTCACGCGGGCCTGCGCTGCCCTCGGTACGGAGGTGAAGGACGGTGGAAACGGCCGGCTGCTGATGCGGCTCCCGGAGCGCTCGGCGTCAGGGGCCGAACCTCAGGGCACGAGGACGGCAGCTCCGGAGTAGGCGTCGGCGGCGAGATCGACCAGCACCTTCTGGGCCTCACCCAGTGGATGGGTGCGCACGTGCGGCCGCACACCGAGTGCGGCAGCGAGCCGCAAGAACTCCTCACCGTCGGCTCGGGTGTTGGCGGTGACGCTGCGGATCTCCTTCTCGTAGAACAGCTCACGCTCGTACACCAGGGTGGGCACATCGCTGAGGTGGATCCCCGCGACGGAGAGGATCCCGCCCCGGTCCAGTGCTCGCATGGCCACCGGTACGAGGTCTCCCGCCGGGGCGAAGAGGATCGCCGAGTCGAGCAGCTCGGGTGGCCTGTCGGACGCACCGGTCGCCGACGACGCCCCGAGCGAGAGTGCCAGTTCGGCGGCCTCGGCGGACCGGGTCATCACATGGACCGTCGCGCCCTGGGCGACTGCGACTTGGAGGACGACATGTGCCGACGCCCCGAAGCCGTAGATGCCGAGCCGGCCACCGGGAGGCAGCTGGGCGCGCAGGAGCGCCCGGTACCCCACGATGCCCGAGCACAGCAGCGGAGCGGCGAGGACATCGTCCAGGCTCGCCGGCAGGGCGTAGGCGTAGGCGGAGTCGACCACCGCATACTCGGCGAAGCCGCCGTCGGCGTCCCAGCCAGTGAATCGGGCTGCAGGACACAGGTTCTCCCGCCCGCTCCTGCACCACCTGCACTGACCGCACGTGCCCCGCAACCAGGCGACGCCTACCCGGTCACCGACCGAGAACCGCTGGACGCCGGGACCGAGCCGGTCGACCACTCCTACCACCTCGTGACCCGGCACCGTGCGAGGCCGGCGCGGCTGCAGGTCGCCCTCCGCGAGGTGCAGGTCGGTCCGGCAGACCCCGCACGCACCGACGCGGAGCCGGACCTCCCCCAGGCCCGGCTCCGGGACCCGAAGAGCCTCGAGCTCAAGAGGACTCGACGCGATGGGGGCGGGTCTGTCGACGACCCACGCTCGCATCCGACGCACGTCTGCTCCAGCCCGCGCTCCTAGCTAGGCGTGCACCGCCTGGCGGACCCGCTCGAGCACCACCAGCACGGGACAGAGGGCAGAGTCGAGCACCGCCCTGCTGACCGAGTCCCTGGTCAGCCCGGCCAGGGCCAGCGGACCCCGGGAGCCGGTGACGAGCAGACAGGCCCGACGGCTCCAGTCCGCTAGCGCCACCGCCGCCGGGGCGGGAGCGAGGTCGATGCTGACGTCGATGCGAGGGTACAGTCCCGCGCGCCGCAGCAGTTCCTGGACGGCGGCACGTGCGCACGCCTCCACATGGGCCGGCTCCTCGCCCGGCTGCACACGGTAGCCGTGGACAACGACGAGTCGGGTCGAGCGACGCCGAGCCTCCTCGCCGGCCTGTTGCAGCAACCGGGTGGCGAAGATCCCAGTGTCCACGCCGACGACCACGGGCAGGGACTCTCCGTCGCCCCTGGACACCGACGGGGTCGCCGCGTCGGGCACGCACACGACCGGGCACGAGGCGATCTCGGTGAGCTCCATGCTGGTGGAGTCCACAGAGAAGGCCGGCAGGCCGATGGCACTGTGCGTTCCCAGCACGAGAAGCGCTGCGCCGGCGAGTCGTTCCGCCACCTGCGTCGGCTCCGGGTCCTTGAGGAGGACCCCGTCGACCGCGACGTCGGGGTGCCTCTCCCGAGCGCGGGCGAGGGAGGAGCGCAGCCGGTGCTCGGCCTCGCGGACCGCACTGCGCTCCTCCCGCAGCTGGTCCGTGAGACTGACACCGGGCACCATCAGCGACCTGCGGATGGTGACGACCGACAACGGCAGCCGACGGCGCGACGCCTCCTCGACGGCGAAGTCCACCGCTGCGCGGCTGTACCGGGTTCCGTCGTCCCCGACGAGCACGTAGTCTTCCCACGGAGGCGTCCCGACAGCGGTCCGGGGCTCCTTGAGCTGCTCGGTGGTCATCGCCACTCCTTCCTCTCTCTCGCGAGCCTCTCTCCCGCGAGGAGACGGCACTCGAGGGACGGGATCATCGGGTGTCCGACGGTCCGGTGGTCACCAGGGCGCCGCTGACAACGCGACCGGCCTCAAGCCGTGCGACCGGTATCCGCCACGGGGAGCAGGACACGTAATCCAGGCCCACGCCGGGGAAGAACCCCACCGAGGCCGGGTCGCCGCCGTGCTCACCGCAGACCCCCAGCTCAAGGTCGGGATTCGCTGCGC
>JASBSH010000034.1 GCA_030149025.1 Actinomycetales bacterium
GAGCGCCGGGATTCTGCGCGTCCATCGTGAAGCGCGAGGTCAGCACGGCGACGAGCCCGCCGGGCCGGGTCAGCCGCAGTGACTTGATGATGAAGTGGTTGTGCATCGACTGCTTGGTCGGGTTATGCACCGGGTCATGCAGCGTGACGCTGCTGAACGGCACGTTCCCGACGGTCGCGTCGAAGTGCCCCTCCGGCAGGCGAGTGTCGGCGAACGACTCGGCGCGCACCGTGGCGTGCGGGTACAGCGCGCGGCTGATGGCAGCGGTCAACGGGTCGAGTTCGACGCCGGTCATCTGCGCGCGCTCGGGGGCGAGCCCGATGAACGTGCCAGCGCCGGAGCCCGGCTCCAGGACGGTTCCGCCCGTGAAGCCGAGCCCGGTGAGCGCCCGCCACACCTGCCTGGCGATCAGCGGGTCGGTGTAGTGCGCGTTGATCGTCGTCCGGGCCGCGGCATCCCACTCAGCCTCGGTCAGGAGCGCGCGCAATCTGACTCGCTCGGCGTCCCAGTCCGTCTTGGCGTCGTCGAAGACGTCCGGGATGGCGCCCCAGCTCGACCACCTGGCCAGAGCCTGTAGCTCGGCGAAGGTCGCGGGCCGTCCCTGGTCGGTGAGGTTGCGGACGACGTCAATGGCGGAGATGTTCGCGCGGAACCGGGCCTTCGGACCGGAGGGGCCGAGGTCCTCCTGCGAGCCGGGGACGAACCGCGGAGCCGGGGTGGGCGCTACCGCAGCTCGCGCAGGAAGCGGATGTTCGCCGCCTCCCGCAGCGTGGCCTGGTTCGCCCGCATGTACTCCCTGGGCGGCTCCGTCGCCACCAGCAGCTGCAGGAACTCCACGCTCAGCGCCCAGTCCTTCGCCATCTGCTCCAGCTCCACGGAGGAGGGCATCAAGTCCGGGGAGTCCTGCATCCGCTCCGCCCAGGAGATCAGGTTCTCGTCCGACGGGCGGGTCTGCTCCCACTCCTCGCGGGCCTGGCCCAGCGGCAGCTCCGGGTCGTTGATCCACGCCAACTGCGCCATCACGACCTCCTCCGCCGTCCTGCGGGCCGTCGACAGGCGGGCGACCTTCTGCAAGTAAGTCTCGCCCCGAGGGTCCGGTCCCGCCAGCATCTGCGCCAGGTGCGTCACCTCGTTCCGGATCTCGTCCCGGTTCATCAACACCCCACAGATCGAGTTCGAGCTGGCCAGGCGGCGGTGGGCGCTTGCGCATGATCCCGCCTCCCCGAGCGCAAGCGGCGCCGGGACCGGCACCGTCAACGGAGAGGTGCGCCGGTGGGATCCTGCGTCGTCACGCGGTTCTCGCATCAGGTCGGACGGACTCGCCGTGGTGCCCGGTCCCGTCAGTGCGTGTCGGGGGCCGTGGTCAGGAACAGGGCGTCGCGGACGAGGGCGCGGGCGGGCGCGGACAGGCGGCGGTTGCCGTGCGGCTCACGCTCGCGGGGGCCGATGTTGCCGAGCTGGGTCCACAGGGTGTTGTAGATCGGCCAGAGTTCGTTGGCTTTGGCGGCTATCCCGTCGCGGTCCTTCCACCCGGCCTCTGCCATCGTGCGGGCGACGGCACCCATGTCGACCTTGTCGTCCGAGGTGGCCATGTGCACGAGCGCGACGGCGGCGACTGAGCCGGTGAAGTCGTCGTCGCCGACCACCAGGCGCTCGGCGAGGAACGCCCACAGCTCGGCCGGGTCGGCCAAAGCGGTCTTGCCGGCGGCGGTGAGAAGCAGGGAGTTCTTGTGCTTGCGCAGCAGCCGGTC
>JASBSH010000046.1 GCA_030149025.1 Actinomycetales bacterium
GAGTCGCTGTCGCTGTGGGAGCGCGGTGAGCGGCTCGCCGAGCGGTGCAAGGAGCTGCTCGGCAACGCCCGCGCGCGCCTGGACGCCGCAATGTCCACCGAGGAGGGTTCCGCGGAACCGCAGTAGCGCTGCACGGCGACAAGTTCGATGGCGAGGGGTCCGCTCGCCGGTGCGCCGATACGATCTGCGAAAGCCGCCGACGAAGGAGTCGACCCATGACCAGCCAGGCGCCGGAAACGACGGTAGCGAGTGGCGTGCCGGCCGAGCTCTCCGTGGCTGACGAGGCACCGGACCGCAACCTCGGGCTCGAGCTCGTCAGAGTCACCGAGGCCGCGGCGATGGCCGCCGGCCGCTGGGTCGGCCGCGGCGACAAGAACGGCGCCGACGGCGCGGCGGTGAACGCCATGCGCTCGCTGATCCACACCGTGGAGATGGACGGCGTCGTCGTCATCGGCGAGGGCGAGAAGGACGAGGCGCCGATGCTGTTCAACGGCGAGCACGTCGGCGACGGGACCGGCGCGCAGTGCGACGTCGCGGTCGACCCGATCGACGGCACCCGGCTGACCGCGCTCGGCATGCCCAACGCCGTCAGCGTCCTGGCGGTTGCCGAGCGCGGTTCCATGTACGACCCGAGCGCGGTCTTCTACATGGACAAGCTGGCCACCGGGCCGGAGGCGGCCGACGTCGTCGACATCCGCTTGCCGGTGGCGGAGAACGTCCACCAGGTCGCGAAGGCGAAGGGCGGCAACGCGGACGACGTCACGGTCGTCGTCCTGGACCGCCCCCGGCACGAGGACCTCATCCAGGAGATCCGCAAGACCGGCGCCCGGATCAAGCTCATCACCGACGGCGACGTGGCCGGCGCGATCATGGCCGCACGGGAGGGCACCGGTATCGACCTGATGCTCGGTATCGGGGGTACGCCGGAAGGGATCATCGCCGCGTGCGCGCTCAAGTGCCTCGGCGGGACCCTGCAGGGCCAGCTCTGGCCCAAGGACGACGAGGAGCGCGAGCGCGCCATCGACGCCGGGCACGACCTCGACGCGATCCTGACGATGGACGAGCTCGTGCGCACCGACAACTGCTACTTCGTCGCCACGGGCATCACCGACGGCGAGCTGCTCAAGGGCGTGCGGTACGGCCGGGGTGCGGTGCGGACGCAGAGCCTCGTGATGCGTTCGAAGTCGGGCACCATCCGCCTGATCGAGAGCGAGCACAAGCTGTCGAAGCTCCAGGCGTACGTGTCGGTCGACTTCAGCCGCGCCGGCTGAGGTCGGCGAACCGGCTCACGTGAACGGCATCCTCGTCGTCGGGGAGGCGCTGGTCGACGTCGTCCGCCGCCCCGACGGCAGCCTCACCGAGCATCCCGGGGGCAGCCCCGCGAACGTCGCCATCGGGCTCGGCCGCCTCGGTCGGGAGGTGCACCTGCTCACGCAGTTCGGCGACGACGCTCCGGGCGCGCTGATCGCGGCCCACTTGAAGGCGTCCGGTGTCGAGCTGGTGGACGGCTCGGTCACCGGCACGCCGACGTCCACCGCCACCGCGGTCCTCGACGCCGACGGGTCCGCCACCTACACGTTCGAGCTGCACTGGGCGCTCCCCCGCACTCCGCTGCCCGCCGGGCCGCTCGCCGTCCACACCGGCTCGATCGGCGCGGTGCTGCAACCGGGTGCCGCCACGGTGGAACGGATCGTGCACGGCGCGCACGGGCACGCCACCATCACCTACGACCCGACCCTGCGACCGGACCTGATGGGCGAACCGGACGTCGTGCGCGCGCACGTCGAGTCCTTCGTCGCGAGCGCCGACGTGGTGAAGCTGAGCGAGGAGGACGCCGCCTGGTTGGCACCCGACGAACCGCCCGCCCAGCTCGTCCGGACATGGCTACGACTCGGGCCCTCTCTCGCCGTCTTGACCTGTGGTGCGGGAGGTTTCAAAGCGGTCTGCGCTGCCGGGACGGTGGAGGTCCCGGCCGAGCCGGTGCAGGTCGTCGACACCGTCGGGGCGGGTGACAGCGCGATGGCCGGCCTGCTGGACGGGCTCTGGGACGCCGGCCTGCTCGGTCACGAGGCACGCCCAGCGTTGCGCAGGGTCGACTTGGATACGGTGCGGCGTGTGCTCGAGCACGCCGCTCGCGTTGCGGCAGTCACCGTGTCGCGCCCGGGCGCGGACCCGCCGAGGCGGGCCGAGCTGGCCGGTGCGCCCTGACGTCAGCGCTCGTGACGGCCTGAACCGGCAGAAGCGCTGACGTCGCGGCGACCCCGTCGTCAGGAGGCGCGGGCCTCGCGCTCGCTCGCCGCCCGCTCCAGCGACTGCCGCCGAAGCTTCTCGTTCTCCTCGCTGATCCGACGGGCCTCGTCCTCGTCGCGGGTGAGGTTGTCTCCGTCCTCGGGGTCGAACAGCTGCATCCGCCGGGGGTCGAACCACAGCTTCGCGCGGTCGCCGTCGCGGATCCGGCTCATGGCGTCGAGCGACACGACGAGCTGGGTGCGCATGCCCTCGCCGTCCAGATCCCGGTCGAGCTCCTCGAGCTTCGCCTGCACGGACGGGTCGGCTTCGAACGGGATGTAGGCGTACAGCTCGTCACCGAGCCACTCGGTCACGTCGACGTCGACGTCGAAGGACACCCCGCCCGACATGCGCTGCGCGTCAAGGACGCTGGCATCCTCGAAGTGCTCCGGACGGACACCGGCGATCACGAGCTCCCGGTTGCCGATCCGCTGGGCGACTTCCTCGGGCACCTCGACGTCAACGAACGGCAGCTGGAGCTTGCGCCCCGAGACACGGGCGGGCATGAAGTTCATCGGCGGGGAACCGATGAATCCGGCCACGAACAGGTTGACCGGCTGCTCGTAGAGCTCGCGCGGGCTGCCGACCTGCTGCAGGAGCCCCTTCTTGAGGACGGCGACCCGGTCGCCGAGAGTCATCGCCTCTGTCTGGTCGTGGGTCACGTAGACCGTGGTCGTGCCGAGTCGCCTCTGCATCCGGGCGATCTCGGTGCGCATCTGCCCACGCAGCTTGGCGTCGAGGTTGCTCAGCGGCTCGTCGAAGAGGAACGCGTCGGCCTGTCGCACGATGGCCCGCCCCATCGCGACCCGCTGGCGCTGCCCGCCGGACAGGTTGCCCGGCTTGCGCTCCAGGTGGTCGTCCAGCTCGAGCATCTCCGAG
>JASBSH010000065.1 GCA_030149025.1 Actinomycetales bacterium
AGGACGACGTCACGGCGGGAGGGCGGGCTGGTGCGGTCGGTCACGGCCCCCGTCTCCCCGACGGGCACGACAACACGTGGCTGGTCCACAACCATGCCGGTGATCATGAAATCCCGGGTCAGGCCCTGAACCGGGATTTCATGATCACCTGAAGTTGGGGCCTGAAGTCGGGGCCTGAAGTTGGGGCCTGAAGTTGGGGGCGCCCTGCGGTCAGAGGGTGATGCCGACGTACTTGGTCTCCAGGTACTCGTCGATGCCCTCGAACCCGCCTTCGCGGCCGAAACCGCTGGCCTTCACCCCGCCGAACGGGGCCGAGGGGTTGGACACGACGCCGGCGTTCAACCCGACCATGCCGGTGTCCAGTCGCTCGCTGACCCGCAGAGCGCGTTGCAGGTCGCGGGTGAAGACGTAGGCCACCAGCCCGTACTCGGTGTCGTTCGCCGCGCGAACGGCCTCGTCCTCGGTCTCGAACGTGGCGATGGGGGCGACCGGCCCGAAGACCTCCTCGCGCAGGATGCGCGCCGATGCGGGAACGTCGGTCAGCACCGTCGGGGCGTAGAAGTAGCCCTGGTCGCCCCAGGCCGTGCCGCCGGTGGCCAGCCGCGCGCCGGCGTCCACGGCGTCCTTGACGAGCTCGGCGACCTTGTCGCGCTGGCCCGCGTCGATGAGCGGGCCGACGTCCACGCCGTCCTCGGTCCCGCGGCCGAGACGCAGCCCCTCGAGACGCTCGGTGAGCCGGCGGGTGAACTCCTCGGCGACGGAGGACTGGACGTGGAACCGGTTGGCGGCCGTGCATGCCTCACCGATGTTGCGCATCTTCGCGAGAAGGGCGCCCTCAACGGCTGCGTCCAGGTCCGCGTCCTCGAACACGAGGAACGGCGCGTTGCCCCCGAGCTCCATCGACACCCGCAGAAGCCGTTCCGCCGACTGCTCCACGAGCTTGCGGCCGACCTCGGTGGAGCCGGTGAAGGAGAGCTTGCGAAGCCGCGGGTCACGGATCAGCGGCTCCATCACCTGGCCGGTGCTGGAGGTGGTGATGACGTTCAGGACGCCGCCGGGAAGGCCTGCCTCCTCCATGATCTTCGCCAGGGCGAGCATCGACAGCGGGGTCGCGGTCGCCGGTTTCACGACCATCGTGCAGCCGGCCGCGACCGCCGGGCCGATCTTCCGGGTGCCCATCGCCATCGGGAAGTTCCAGGGCGTGATGAGAAGGCACGGCCCGACCGGCTGCTTCATCGTCAGCAACCGGCTGCCGCCCGCCGGGGCGGTCGAGTACCTCCCGTGGATGCGAACCGCTTCCTCCGAGAACCACCGGAAGAACTCTGCGGCGTAGGCGATCTCGCCCTTGGCCTCCTTCAGGGACTTGCCCATCTCCATGGTCATGAGAAGCGCGAGGTCGTCGGCCCGCTCGGTGAGCAGCTCGAAGGCGCGCCGCAGGATCTCCCCTCGTGCCCGGGGTGGCGTTGCCGCCCAGCTCTCCTGCGCCTCCACGGCAGCGGCCAGGGCCGCATCTCCGTCCTCGACGGTCGCGTCGGCGACGGTGGCGATCACCTGCCCCGTTGCCGGGTCCTCGACGTCCACCCGCTTCCCGGAGGACGACTCGCGCCACTTGCCGCCGATGAACAAGCCCGCCGGGACCGCTTCCACCACCGCCTGCTCGCGGTCGGTCAGGTGCTGCGCCATTGTGCTCATGACGGCCAGCGTAGCCAGGCAGCAGCCCCTGTGACCACCGACGGATCCCTACTCGGACTATCGGATCTTCCTTCGGAATTCGAAGGTGAAGAGTCTTTACACCGTTGACCTGCTCACTACGATGCGGCCATGACGACATCGTCCGCGGCGGACCTGGCGCCCGCTGCGCTTCGGCAGGCCATGCAGCAGGAGACCGAGCGATTCGTGGCGTCACGTCCGGCGTCCAGGGCCCAGTTCGAGCGTGCGGCTCGACACCTGCCCGGCGGCGTGCCCATGAGCTGGATGGCCAAGTGGCCCGGCCCGTACCCCGTCTTCGTCGCCGAGGCCTCGGGCGCCCACTTCACCTGCGTGGACGGCATGGACCACGTCGACCTGTGCCTCGGGGACACGGGTGCCATGACGGGGCACTCCCCTGCGGCAACGGTCGCGGCGGTGCGTGAGCAGGTCGGCCGTGGCCTGACGGCCATGCTGCCCACCGAGGACGCCGCCACCGCGGCCGAGGAGCTCAGCCGCCGGTTCGGTCTGCCCATGTGGCAGTTCACCCTCTCTGCCACGGACGCGAACCGGCACCTGATCCGCTACGCGAGGCACGTCACCGGACGGCCGAAGGTGCTTGTCGTGGACTACTGCTACCACGGCACGGTGGATGAGGCCTTCGCCACGCTCGACGCGAGCGGGGCCGTCGTGCCGCGACGCGGGAACATCGGCCCGCCGGTGGACCCGGCGGAGACGACGGTCGTCGTCCCCTTCAACGACGTCGCCGCGCTGGAGCATGCCCTGGGCAGTGGT
>JASBSH010000079.1 GCA_030149025.1 Actinomycetales bacterium
ACCAGCACCTCGACGGCAGCCTCGACCTGCTCCTCGACGAGCACCTGCCCGCCGAGCGCGGCCAGTCGCTCGTACACCTCATGCGCCCGGTCGGGCGTGACGCCCAGGACGACCCCGCCGGCCTCGGTCTTGTGCAGCATGCCGGGCACGACGGCCTTGAGCACGGCCCGTCCGCCGGCTTCCTCGACCGCGCGACGAGCGTCGTCGCCGTCGGTCGCGATGCGTCCCTTCGGGACTGCGATGCCGGACGACGCGACGAGGCTCTTCAGCTCGTCCTCGGTCGCGTTCGGGGCCGGGGCAGGAGTGGTTGCTTCGGCGGCTCCGGGTGCTGCTGTCGGGCGCGGAGCAGGCTTGCCGCGGCCGACCTGGTACAGCGCGGCGGCGGCGCGGACGGCACGGGCGGGTGTCGGATAGGTCGGGATGCCCGCCGCCCGCAGCTTCGCCGAGGCCGCCGGCGCGAGATGGTCGGCTCCGGTGCGCACTGCGAGAACGGGTTTGCCGCTTCGTTCGGCCGCTCGTTCGAGGCCGGCGACGACGTCGTCGACGTCCTTGCCCGTGAGGACGCAGAAGCAGGCAACGACGATGTCGACCGTGTCGTCGTCCACGATGGCGTCGAGCGCCTGGTCGAACAGAGCCGAGTTGCTCATAACGGTGGCGGTAACGTCGACCGGGTTCGCGGTCAAGCCGAACGCCGGGACGATCTCGTCCAGAGCCTTGGTCGTGTCGGGCGACAGCGCCGTGAGCTCCAGACCCTGCTGCTCGATCGCGTCAGCGGCGAGGATCCCCGAGCCTCCGGACGTCGTCACCACGGCCACCCGCGGACCTGCGGCCCTTCGCGGCTGAGAGAAGGCGTCGCCGATGTCCAGCAGCTCGTCGACGTCGTGCACACGGACGATGCCCAGCTGGCGCAGGGCCGCGTCGACGACACGGTCACCCGTGGCGAGCGCTCCGGTGTGGGAGGCGGCCGCCTTCGCCCCGGCCTCGGAGCTGCCCGCCTTGAGGATGGCGACCGGAAGACCGGCGGAGGCGACGCGCTCGAGTGCGTGTGCGTCGTCCAGAGACTCGACGTAGCCGAGAAGAGCGGTACAGGACGGTTCCTGCGCGACCGCGGCCATCACCTCCAGCGCGGAGACGTCGGCCTCGTTGCCGGTGTTGACGACCCAGCCGAGGCCGAGCCCGCGCTCGAAGGCGAGGCTGACGGCGCCGTAGCCGAGCGCGCCGCTCTGGCTGACGAAACCGATCGTGCCGTCGACGAGCTCGGTGCTCTCCCCGCTGAACAGCGGTGAGAACGAGGTGACCTGGCGGTTAGCGACGCCGACGCTGCCGATGCAGTTGGGGCCGACCAGTCGCAGCCCACCGGCACGGGCGATGTCGACGACCTCCCGCTGCAGCCTGGCGCCGTCCTCCCCGGTCTCGGCGAAGCCGCTGGAGCAGACGATCGCGACCGGGACGCCGGCCTTCGTGCAGTCCGTGACGGCTGCCGGGACGTGCTGTGCCGCAACGAGGATCATCGCCAGGTCGACCTGCTCCGGACAGTCGGCGACGCTCGGATACGACGTCAGCCCGTAGACCGGGGTGCCGTCCGGCCGGACCGGGTAGATGTCGCCGGTGAAGCCGTAGCGCTGCAGAAACTGGACGGGCAGCCGACCGAGTGCGCCGGGTCGCTCGCTGGCGCCGACGATCGCGATGCGGCGCGCCGACCAGAGGGCGGCCAGTGCGTCAGGCATCGGCGCCATGCTCGGCCTTCGCGGCGCCCGGGCGCCAGCGCGCGTGCCTGGTCGTCTCCACGCCGCGACGGATCAGCTCGAGCCTCGGCTTCGGCCCGTCGGTGCGGCCGGTCTGCGGCTTGCGGCGGCCTGCGCGCCAGGGGTTCGGCCAGACGGCGCCCGGGCCGTCGTACTCC
>JASBSH010000089.1 GCA_030149025.1 Actinomycetales bacterium
GAGAGCCACGAAGTTGCCTTGCGGCACCACCTTCGTTGCGACCGTCAGGACGACCCCGTCCTTCACGTACGTGCGGCCCGTGCCGCCTTCTCTCGCTTCGTCCATCTTGGGGTCGAAGCCCTCGAAGCCCTCCCTGTTGCGGCGCAGGCTCACCTCGCCGTCGGCGCCACCCTCGACGTAGTCGCGTACGCCGAGAGGCCACCGCTTGCACGCCTCGCGGCGCAGGTCCTCGATGGTGGCGCTGCGGGCGACTGCCCTGCGTGCAGAACGGATCTCGGGGCGGCGGAACTGCAGGAGCGTGCGGATCTCGGCGGGTTTCACGAGGGGATCTCCAGTGTCCTGGTGAGCGGAACGCCGGGCCGGTACGCGAGGTGGCGATAGCTGGGGGCCTCCAGGACAGCGAGGTCGGCCCGGGCTCCCACCCGCAGGTGGCCGATGTCCTTGCGGCGCAGCGACTTCGCAGCCCCCTCGGTAGCCGCCCAGACCGCCTCCACAGGCGTCATGCGCATCTCGCGGACGGCAAGCGCGGTGCAGATCGGCATCGAGGAGGTGAAGCAGGTACCCGGGTTGCAGTCCGTGGCAAGGGCGACGGTCACCCCGGCGTCGATGAGGCGGCGAGCGTCGGGGTACGGCTGCCTGGTGGAGAACTCCACTCCGGGCAGCAGCGTCGCGACCGTGCTGCTGCCGACCAGCGCGGCGACGTCCTCGTCGTCGAGGAACGTGCAGTGGTCGACGCTCGCCGCGCCGTGCTCGACGGCGAGCAGGACCCCCGGCCCGTACGACAGCTGGTTGCCGTGGACCCTCAGCTCCAGACCCGCCTCCTGCCCCGCCTGCAGCACGGCCCGGCTGGCGTCGCCGTCGAAGGCGTGCGGTGACCCCGGCTCGCAGAAGACGTCGATCCATCGCGCATGCGGCGAGCACGCCTGGAGCATCGGGCCGGTGACCAGCTCGACGTACTCGTCGACACGGCCGGAGTACTCGGGCGGGACGACGTGAGCGCCCAGGAAGGTGGTCTCCTGCGTGAACTCGCGCGCGATCCGCAGGGCGCGGGCCTCGTCGTCAACCGTCAGGCCGTAGCCGCTCTTGATCTCGACGGTGGTCGTGCCCTGCGCCCGCATCTCGGCTAGCAGCGCCTTGACCCGCCGACGCAGCGTGTCGTCGTCCGCATCCCTGGTCGCCCTGACGGTGGAGGCGATGCCGCCCCCGTCGTACGGCACGCCGGACATCCGCGCCTCGAACTCGGCCGACCGCTCCCCCGCGAACACCAGGTGCGAGTGGCTGTCCACGAAACCCGGCAGTACGGCGCGACCTTCGACATCGACGCGGCGGTCCGCGGCGGGAGCATCAGTAGCCGGACCGACCCAGGCGACGGTGCCGTCGTCCACCACGAGCGCGGCGTCGTTGACGATGCCGAGCGGGCCCTCGCCTGCCGACGGGTCGTTGGTGACGAGCTCCCCGATTCCGGTGACGACCGTGCTGGTGATCGGGCTCACGTGTTCTCCCACAACGGCTCGATGGCGTTCCTGAGTAGCCACCCGACGTCGCCAAGGACGTGCCGACCCTCGTGCACGATCACGCGACCATCAGCCACCACGGTGTCGACATCGCTCGCACGCGCGGCCATGACAGCCTGCTCGGGTGTGCCGCCGGCGGTGCGCGGCGAGTCCAGACGCACAGCGACGAGATCCGCCCGGTTGCCGACGGCGATCCGCCCCGCGTCGTCCCAACCGAGGCACGCGTGACCGTTCACGGTGAGGACGTCGAGCAGTGCGGCAGGGGTGAACCGGCCCCGCCGGCCGGTGGCGAGCCGCTCGTAAGACTCCACCAGCCGCGCCTCCTCCAGCAGGTCGACGAGGGCGTGCTGGTCGGTCCCGACGCTGAGCGGCGAACCGGCGTCGGCCAGGGCCCGGAACGGGCCGATCCCGTCGGCCAGGTCCGCCTCGGTGGTCGGGCACGCGCACACCGTGGTTCGGGTCCTGCCCAGCAGCTCGATGTCGCCGAGGGTCAGGTGCGTGGCGTGCACGGCGGTCGTGTCCGGGCCGAGGACGCCCCGGTCGGCGAGGAGGGCGGTAGGTGTGAGGCCGTAGAACGCCTCACAGGCCTCGTTCTCCTTCGGCTGCTCGGACAGGTGGACGTGCAGGGGTCGTCCCTTGACCGCGGAGACGAGGGGCTGAAGCTGCTCGGCGGGGACGGCGCGCACGGAGTGGATGGCGGCACCGATGCGCACGTGTTCGCTGTCGCGCAGGAGGTTCAGGCGCGTGGCCCAGGCCTCGGTGTCCCCGTCGGTGAACCGCACCTGGACCGCGTCGAGAGGCAGGTGCCCGCCGGCGTCCAAACCGCCTGCGACGTAACAGGTGTCGAGCAGGGTCAACCGCACTCCGGCCCCGGCGGCTGCCTGGATGAGCGCCTGCCCCATGGCGTTCGGGTCGGCGTACGGGCTGCCGCCACGGTCGTGATGCAGGTAGTGGAACTCACCCACCGCGGTGACGCCCGCCAGCGCCATTTCCGCGTAGGCGGCGCGTGCGAGCGCGAGGTAGCCGTCCGGGTCCAGGCGGTCGGCCACCGCGTACATCCGCTCACGCCAGGTCCAGAACGTGCCGCCACGGTCGTGGGTGCGACCGCGCAGCGCACGGTGGAAGGCGTGGCTGTGCGCGTTGGCGAAACCGGGGAGGACCAACCCCGGAAGGCGGACGTCCTCCGCTGCCGCGTCGACGCCGGACGCCACGCCGGTGATGCGCCAGTCCGCGGTCGTGACCCGGACGCCGCGCACCGCGCCCGCCTCGAGCCAGGCGTACTCGCACCAGTAGGACGTCACGCCAGGTTCTCGATCACTCGGGCCAATGCGGCCACGCCGCGGTGGCAGTCGTCGGTCTCGGCGTGCTCGACGGGTGAGTGCGACACGCCGGTCAGGTTGCGGACGAACAGCATCGCGGTCGGCACGCCGGCTGCGGAGAGGATGCCGGCGTCGTGACCGGCGCCGGTGGGCAGGACGGGAGCCGGGGCACCGTCGGGGTCGGCCAGCAGGTTCGCGATTCGGTCGCGGAGGTCGGTGTCGAAGTCGGTGGCCGGCGTCCAGGACTCCTCCACCGGCTCGACGCCGACGGCCTCGGCGACCGCGCGCACGACCTTCCGGACGTCTGCCTCGTCGGGACCCCGCGAGTCGAGCCAGGCGATCGCGGCGGACGGGATCGCGTTCACGCCGTTGGGTTCCACGCGGACCTTGCCGATGGTGGCAAGGGCATCGTGTTCCTCAGCGGCGCTGCGCGCTGCCTGGATGGCCGTCGCGAGGTGGAGCATCGGGTCTTGCCGGTCCCGCAGCCGGGTGGTACCGGCGTGGTCGGCGCGGCCCCTGAGGTCGAGCCGCCAGCGGCCGTGGGGCCAGATCGAGCTCGCCACCCCGACTGCGGCGCCCCGGCCGTCGCGGGCGTCCACGAGCGCACGGCCCTGCTCGACGTGAAGCTCGACGAAGGTTCCGATGCGGCGCAAGGTCTCGTCGTCCCGTCCCACCTGGCCCGGGTCGAAGCCGGCGGCCGACATGGCCTCGGCCATGGTGGTCCCGTCGGCGTCCTTCAGGCCCCGGGCACGGTCAGCGGCGAGTGCTCCGGTGATGATCCGGCTGCCGCCGCAGGCGACACCGAACCGGGCTCCCTCCTCGTCGGAGAAGACCGCTATACCGAGCGGCCGGGACGGCGTCCACCCCTTGTCCCGCAGCGCATCGAGTGCTGCGAGGGACGACACGACACCGAGCGGGCCGTCGAAGGCGCCACCATCCGGAACGGAGTCCAGGTGGCTGCCGATGACGAGCCCCGCCCGACCTTCCTTCGCGGCACGGTCGGGGTCACCCCACCACGCCCAGATGTTCCCCCCGCGGTCGGTCGTCACGTCGAGGCCCGCCCGCTCGGCCTGGGCGGTGAACCACTCGCGGAGGGCCAGATCCTCGGCCGTCCAAGCGAATCGGCGGTAGCCCCCGGTCTGGCGGTCGCGGCCGATCGGGTCCAGCTCGGCCCACATACCGTCGAACGTCAACGTGTTTCAACCTCCGTCATCGGCACGCGGACCCCGCGCTCCTCCGCGACCTGGTCGGCGAGCTCGTAGCCGGCGTCGACGTGCCGGATGACCCCCATACCCGGGTCGTTGGTCAGCACTCGCGCCAGCTTCTGGGCGGCGAGATCGGTGCCGTCAGCAAGGCTGACCTGGCCAGCGTGGATGCTGCGGCCGATGCCCACGCCACCGCCGTGGTGGATGGAGACCCAGCTCGCGCCGCTGGACGTGTTCACCAGCGCGTTGAGCAGTGGCCAGTCCGCGATCGCGTCTGAACCGTCTGCCATGGCCTCGGTCTCCCGGTAGGGCGAGGCGACCGAGCCGCAGTCCAGGTGGTCACGACCGATCACGATCGGCGCGCTGATCTCACCGGACGCGACCAGCTCGTTGAACCGGAGGCCGGCCTTGTCACGCTCGCCGTAGCCGAGCCAGCAGATTCGCGCGGGCAGACCTTGGTAGGCGACCTTGTCCTGAGCGGCACGGATCCACCGCTGCAGGTGGTCGTTCTCCGGGAACAGGTCCATGACGGCCTTGTCGGTGACCGCGATGTCCTTCTGGTCTCCCGACAGCGCCGCCCAGCGGAACGGGCCCTTGCCCTCGCAGAACAACGGCCGGATGTACGCGGGCACGAAGCCCGGGAAGGCGAAGGCACGGTCGAAGCCGCCGAGGCGGGCCTCGTCACGGATCGAGTTGCCGTAGTCGAACACCTCGGCGCCGGCGTCCATGAAGCCGACCATCGCCTCGACGTGCTTGGCCATCGACGTGCGGGCCCGGTCGGTGAACTCCTCCGGCTTCTTCTCGGCGTAGTGGTGCCAGTCCTCGATGCTGATCCCCTCGGGCAGGTAGCTCAGCGTGTCGTGCGCGCTGGTCTGGTCGGTGACGATGTCGATCTCGACGCCGCGGCGCAGCAGCTCCGGGAACACCTGGGCGGCGTTGCCGACCAGGCCGACCGAAAGGGCCCTTTTCTCGCGCTTGGCCTGCAGGGAGCGCTCGATGGCCTCGTCGATGTCGGTGGTGACCTCGTCGAGGTAGCGGTGCTCGACGCGCCGGCGAAGCCTCGTGGAGTCGACGTCGACGATCAGGCACACGCCCCCGTGGAGGGTCACGGCGAGCGGCTGCGCGCCACCCATCCCTCCGCAGCCGCCCGTCAGGGTCAGCGTGCCGGCAAGGGTGTTGTCGAACCGCTTGGCGGCCACGGCGGCGAACGTCTCGTACGTGCCCTGGAGGATGCCCTGGGTGCCGATGTAGATCCAGGAGCCCGCGGTCATCTGGCCGTACATCGTCAGACCGAGGTGCTCGAGGCGGCGGAATTCCGGCCATGTCGCCCAGTCACCGACCAGGTTGGAGTTGGCGATCAGCACCCGCGGCGCCCACTCGTGGGTCTGGAAGACACCCACCGGCTTGCCGGACTGCACGAGCATCGTCTCGTCGTCCTTCAGCGTGGTCAGGGTACGCACCATCGCGTCGTATGCCGACCAGCTTCGCGCGGCACGGCCGGTCCCGCCGTAGACGACCAGATCGTCCGGGCGCTCAGCGACCTCGGGGTCGAGGTTGTTCTGCAGCATGCGCAGCGGCGCCTCGGTCTGCCAGCTACGGGCGGTCAGGGTGGTGCCGCGGTTGGCGCGGACTGGGCGTGCACCATCCATCGTAGGTGTCTCCTTGCTTCTCGGGCGCGGCATCTCAGCCGAGGTCGGGGTTGGGAATGGAGTCTGTCGTGATCAGCTGGACCACGGCCTCGATCTCCGGGGCGAGGTAACGGTCGGGGCCCGGCCCGTAGACGCCGGCCCCGCGGACGGCGTCACGCACGGCCTTCGTGGCGGGTGCTAGCTCGAGTGGGGCGCGAAGGTCGAGAGCCCTTGCGGCGGTGAGGATCTCGATCGCGAGGACACGAGTGAGCCCGTCGGCGGCTCGCCGGAGCTTGCGGGCGGCGGACCACCCCATGGAGACATGGTCCTCCTGCATCGCCGAGGACGGAATGGAGTCGGTCGAGGCGGGGACGGCGAGTCGCTTCAGCTCGCTCACGATCCCGGCGGCGGTGTACTGGGCGATCATGTGCCCCGAGTCGACACCGGGGTCGTCGGCGAGGAACGGTGGTAGGCCGTGGTTCCGGGCGATGTCGAGGAACCGGTCGGTGCGCCGCTCGCTCATGCTGGCGACGTCCGCAACGGCAATCGCCAGGAAGTCGAGGAAGTACGCGACTGGGGCCCCGTGGAAGTTCCCGTTCGACTCCACGCGCCCGTCGAGGGTGACGACGGGGTTGTCGATGGCGCTGGCGAGCTCGCGGGACGCCACGAGTGCGGCGTGGTCGACGGTGTCGCGCGCAGCACCATGCACCTGGGGCGAGCAGCGAAGCGAGTACGCGTCCTGGACGCGCGTGCACTCGAAGGGCTCCCGGTGGCTCGCCATGACGCCGCTGCCAGCGAGCATCGCCCGGAGGTTCGCAGCCGAGGTGGCCTGGCCCGGGTGGGGGCGCAGGGCCTGCAAGTCCTCGGCGAAGACGGCATCGGTGCCGAGCTGAGCCTCGACGCTCATGGCCGCGGCGACGTCGGCGACTCGAAGCAGACGACGCAGGTCGGCGATCGCGAGGACCAGCTGGCCGAGCATGCCGTCGGTGCCGTTGACCAGGGCGAGGCCCTCCTTCTCGGCAAGCTGCACGGGCTCGATCCCGTTGGCGCGGAGGGCGTCCACGGCCGGGTGGAGGTGACCGTCGCGGTCGCGGACCTGACCTTCACCCATCAGGGCAAGGGCGCAGTGCGCCAGGGGTGCCAGATCGCCGGAGCAGCCGAGGGAGCCGTACTCGAACACGACCGGGGTGAGGCCCTGGTCGAGCATGCCGGCGTAGGCCAGCGCGGTCTCGAGGCGAACCCCGGTTCGCCCGGTCGCGAGCGTGGAAAGGCGAAGCAGCATCAGCGCTCGGACCACCTCACGCTCCACCTCGGGACCGGAGCCGGCCGCGTGGGAGCGGATGAGGCTGCGTTGCAGCTGCGCCCGCATCTCGGCCGGGATGTGCTTGGTGGCGAGGGCGCCGAAGCCAGTGGAGATGCCGTAGTGCGGCTGGGCGTCGTCGGCGAGGTCCTCGACCACCTTCCTGCTGGCCGAGATCGCCTCGATCGCGTCGTCACCCAGCCGGACGCCCGCCTCGTGCCGCGCGACGGCAACGACCTGATTGGGCGCGACAGGGCCGACGCCGACGGTCACGTGGTCTGTGGTCATGGCTCATATGCCACACCCTGGCGGCTTCCCTTCCTACGCCCGGCAGCAGCTTTCTGTCTCGGATCTCAGATAGAAGACCCGCCTGGGTGCTGAGGTGTGATGCGCCGTCACGGTGCCTCGGCAGCCGAGCGATGCTCGTCCATGAACCGAGTGGTCGCGCGGTGGAGCACCTCAACGACTGGGGCGGCAAGAATATTGGTGTCGATTCGGCATCGGCCCTTGGCAGCCGCGGGTTCTGCTCCTATCGTCATGCCACCAACGACAGTACCCAGCGGAGGTATGATGCGACGAACAGTCGGTGCTCTGGCTGCCACCCTAGCGATGATGTTGACAGTGTGCGGTTCCGGCGGAGGAACCGCCGAGGGCGGGCAGACAGGCGGGCAGACAGGCGGTCCAGACAGGGCCGACACGCTGACCATCGCGATCTCCTCCGACGAGGGCACGCTCACGCCATTCACGAACGAGACCGGCTACCCCGGCAATAACCTGGTCAAGCTGATCTTCGATCCGCTGGCGACGCTTCAGGGCGAGGACGTCGTCCCGCTGCTCGCCGAGAACATCGAGACCACCGATAACCAGACCTATACGATCGCGCTTCGCGAAGGCGTCAAGTGGCAGGACGGTCAGCCGTTCACCGCCGACGACGTGCTGTTCAGTGTCGACTTCTACCGCGCCAACATGCTGGGCGACTCCGCGATCGACGTACGGCCGATCAAGGACGTCACCGCCGACGGGAACACGGTGACCATGACCCTGAACGGTCCTGACCCGGAGTTCCCGCGCCGGATCCTCACCGACATGGCGATACTGCCGGACCACCTGTGGAAGTCGGTCGACGACGTGAGCAAGGCCGGCACGGAGCTGGCCGTCGGCACCGGCCCCTACAAGCTCACGCAGTACAACCCCGACCGCGGCTACACCTTCGAGGCCAACGCCGACTACGCAATGGGCAAGCCCAAGGTTCAAACGATCAAGGTGGTCGTCATCCCCGAGGAGTCAGCGCAGTTCGCGGCGCTGCGCACGGGTGAGATCGACATGTCCACGCGCATCGTGCCTCCACAACAGATGGAAGCGCTCGGCAACCAGTCGGGAATCGGTCTCATCGACGGTACCGAGTTCGCATCGACCATCATGCTCTTCAACACCGAGCGGCCGCCGTTCGACCGGGTCGAGGTGCGTCAGGCGCTCGCGAAGGCCATCAACGTGCAGGACGTTGTGGACACGGCCCTGCTGGGGCAGGGTGTGCCCGGCAGCGCGGGCTTCATCCACCCCGAGTCTCCGGTGGGTGGCAAGGTGATCAAGTCGGCGTACGACGTGGACGCGGCGAACGCCGAGCTGGACGCGCTGGGGGCGGCCCGGGGTGCAGACGGCATCCGTGTGCTGGACGGCAAGCCGATGTCCTTCGAACTGCTGGTGCAGAGCAGCTCCACCGACCGGCTGCGCAGTGCCGAGCTGATCCGCGAGATGCTGGACGCGGTCGGCGTCGCGGTGAAGATCAGCTCGCTCGACCCGGACGCGGTCACTGCCAAGGTCTGGCCCGACTACGACGTCAAGAACGGCCGCAACTACGACATGTCGATGTGGGGCTGGTCGGGGCCGGTGATGCTGAGCAGCGGCACGATCGCGCAGTTGCTGTACTCCGACCCCGCCGATGGCACTCTCAACGTCGTGGGCTACAAGGACGACGCCGTGGACGCCACCCTCGACCAGCTCACCTCCGCGCCGACCCTGGAAGAGCGCACCGGGGTGGCGAGTAAGCTGCAGGACCAGATCGCCGAGGCGATGCCCTGGGTGACTCTGTACTACCGCAACGGCGCCTACGCGTTCCGCGAGGACACCTACGACGGCTGGACCTGGCAGAACTTCAAGGGAGCGCTGAACAACTTCTCGTTCGTAGACTACAACCTGTGACCGACGTTCAGGAGACGTTGCCCGGGAGCACCCTCGGGCGACGCGGAAGCTGGAGCTACTTCGCCGGGCGGGGCTTGGAGTACGCCCTGGTACTCGCGGTGGCGCTGACGTTGAACTTCGCGCTGCCGCGGGCCCTGCCCGGTGGCCCCATGAAGCTGTTCGGCAATCCGGAGGCACTGGCTCGGCTGACTGCTGAGGAGCGTGCGCAGATCGCGTCCGAGTACGGATTCGGCCAGCCGCTGTGGCAGCAGTTCCTCGACTACCTGCAAGGTGTGTTCACTCTCGACCTCGGTACATCGCTTGCTGACGGCCGGCCCGTCACCGAAGCCATCGCCACCGCGCTCCCGTGGACGCTGCTGCTGGTCGGCACCAGCATCGTGATCACCGCCCTCCTGGGCGTCTCGCTCGGCGTGCTCGGGGGTCTGCGCCGCCGCGAGGGCAAGGGAGCCGGGCTGCTTGCGGGCGCGATCGCGCTGGACTCGATCCCGCAGTTCTGGCTGGGCATGCTGCTGATCGTGTTCTTCGGGGTGAAGCTGC
Organism: Actinomycetales bacterium; assembly: GCA_030149025.1. Lineage (GTDB taxonomy): Bacteria > Actinomycetota > Actinomycetes > Actinomycetales > BWSM-131 > BWSM-131. Next base: position 9,703 of record JASBSH010000089.1, read on the forward strand.
AGGTCTTGCCGACCTTCGGCGTTTCCGATGCCGGTGTGGTGACGATCGGCGGTGTCGCCGAGCATCTGATCCTGCCTGTCGTGACCCTGACCGTGACGGGGATCGGCTACCTGTTCATGTACACCCGGTCGTCGTTGCTGGCGGTGCTGACCAGCCAGCCGGTAGAGCATGCGCACGCCCGCGGGGTGCCGCGAGGCAGGCTGGTCCGCCGGCACGTGCTTCGTCCCGCGCTGCTGCCCGTGCACACGATCCTGATGCTCGACATCGGTTTCCTCGCAGCCGGCTCGATCGTCGTGGAGACGGTGTTCGCCTATCCCGGACTGGGCCGGCTCACCTTCGATGCGATCGCTGCCCGCGACTACCCACTGATGCAGGGCACGTTCCTCGTGCTGACCGTCATGGTGGTGCTGATGAACGCTTTGGCGGACCTGACCTACCCGCTGCTCGACCCGCGCGCACGGACGGGAGGTTCCCGATGAGCACGCTGGCCGTAGCCACGCGTCATCGGCTGCTCGGCACGCAGGGGCTGGTCGGTGCCGGGTTGCTGGCGGCCATCGTCGCGATCGCCGTCTACGGAGTCTTCCTTCCCGACAGCGCAGGGCGTGCACGGGTCGCCGCGCCGTACGCCGAGCCGCAGTCCGGCCTGCCGCTCGGCAGCGACGACCTCGGGCGCAACCTGTTGGAGCAGTTGATCGTAGGCGCGGGGATCTCGCTCAGCCTGGCCTTCATCGTCGCCGCACTCACCACGCTGATCGCCGCGATCGTCGGTGGACTGGCCGGCATCGGCCCCCGCGGGCTGTCGGCGCCCCTGATGCGCGGCGCCGACGTCATGCTGGTACTGCCCGAACTGATCCTGTTCATCCTGGCCGCGGCGTTCCTCGGCCAGTCGTTCTGGACGCGCGTCGCGATCATGGCCGTGATCCTGTGGCCGGTGCCATCGCGGCTTCTGAGGTCCGCCGTGTTGACATCCTGGTCCCGGGGACACCTGGAGGTGGCCCGGGCCATGGGTGCCCCGCTGTGGTGGGTGCTCGGACGGCACGCGTCGTACATCATCGGGCCGCTACTCGTGCCGGTCTTCGTTCGTACGGCGATGCGCGCGATCATCTACGACGCGACGCTCTCCTTCCTGGGCCTGGGTGACCCGACGACGCCGAGCTGGGGGACGACGTTGTACTGGGTGCAGGTCAACGGCGTCTTCCTCTCCGACGCCTGGCTCTGGTGGGCGGTGCCGCCCGGTGCGGCGATCACGCTGACGGTGCTGGCGCTCGCCCTGATCGGTACCTCTGTCGAAGACCGCCTCAACCCCGCGCTCAAGGACTTCTCGTGAAGCTGACCGTACGTGACCTCACCGTGCGCTACGGCGACCTGGTGGCTGTCGACCGGGTCAGCCTGGACGTCGGCGAGGGCGAGCTGGTGGCGCTGGTCGGTGAGAGCGGCTGCGGCAAGACCTCGCTCGCCCGGTCCCTGCTCGGGCTGCTGCCTCGCACTGCGTCGGTCACCGGCTCGGCCATGCTCGGCGACCTCGAGCTCGCGGGACGGCAGGAGTGGACCGGGCTGCGGGGCAGGCGCATCGGCATAGTGCCGCAGGGCGCCATGACCGGCCTCAGCCCGGTACACAGGATCGGCTCTCAGCTGCGGGAGATGATCACCATCCACGAGAGCTCGGCCGACCCGGCCGCGCTGATCGACAGGGTCGGGCTTCCCCGCGACGTGCTGACCAGCTTCCCCCATCAGCTCTCCGGCGGGCAGCGCCAACGCGTGGCGATCGCTCTTACTCTCGCCGGCCAACCTGACCTGCTGGTCGCCGACGAGCCGACCACGGGCCTGGACGCGATTACCCAGGGGCAGGTGCTGGCACTGATCCGTTCCCTGGGCATCAGCACACTGATCGTCTCCCACGACCTGACCGGGCTGCTGCCCTACGCCGATCAGGTCGATGTGATGTACGCCGGCCGGATGGCGGAGACCGGTCCGGCCGCCACCATCGCGCGGCACGGCGGCCATCCCTACACGGTGGGCCTGCTGACCGCGACCCCCTCGGCCGACCGGGCCGCCGGCTGGGGCAGCATCCCCGGCGCCGCGCCACCGATGGCCAACCTGCCCCACGGCTGCCGGTTCGCGCCCCGGTGCCCGATCGCCGAAGACGTGTGCCATGAGCAGGAGCCTGCCCTGCTGCCGGTCGGCGCGGCGTCGGGTGCATGCCACTTCTACGGGTCGGGCAGGGTCCCCCGCTACCCGCTTGTACCGCGTGGCACCACCGACGCCGGTGAGCCGGTCGCCTGGGCGAGCGGGATCCGGCACGTCTACCGCAGCCGGACCCGGACCACCGAGGCGCTCAGGGGCATCGACTTCCACGTCGGTGCCGGGGAGATCGTCGGGCTGGTCGGCGAGAGCGGCTCCGGCAAGAGCACGCTCGCGCGAATTCTGCTCGGGCTCATCCGTCCTACCCAGGGCCGGGTGGAGCTGTCCGGCCAGGACCTGGGTACGGCGCGTGGCCGGTCGCTGCGGGCCCTGCAACGCCGGGTCGGGTTCGTGCACCAGGACCCCTACGACTCGCTGCACCCCGGCATGCGGGTCGGCGAGATCGTTGCCGAGCCCCTGGTTGTGGCCGGTGCCGACAAGCGGGGGCGGCTGGAGCGGGTGCATGCCGCCCTGTCGTCGGCCGGGCTCTCCGAGGAGCTCCTCCAGCGCTTCCCGGGGCAGCTCTCGGGTGGTCAGCGTCAGCGCGTGTCGATCGCCCTGGCCCTGGTCGGCAACCCGGTCTTGCTGGTGGCCGACGAGGCGACGTCGATGCTCGACGTGTCCACCCGCGGTGGGATAGCGACCACTCTGCGATCGGTGGCCACCGATCGGGGCCTCGCGGTCGTCTTCGTCACCCACGACGTGGGGGAGGCCGTGCAGTCGTGCGACAGGATCGTGGTTCTCAAGGCTGGGAGGATCGTCGAGCACGGCACGTCGGCGGACGTGTCCAGCTCACCGGCCGACCCGTACACCGCCAAGCTGCTGGAGGCGTCCCATCACTGAAGCCCCGACAATCGGCGACGACGTGTTCGACCGGCTGGCGTCGTACGGCGACCGCTACGAGCTGCAGCGCAGCCTCGAAGGTGCCGACGACTGGATCGCCTGTGACCGCCTGCTCGATCCACAGTCCCACGAGCTCGACCGCGTGCTGGAGGCGGAGCGGGTCGCCAGCGGCCAAGTGTCGGCTCACGCCACGGCGCTCACCGTGATGGCCGTGTACGCCGGGACGGTCACCGCGTCGGCCTTGCTGGCGTGGGCGCTCTACGACGTGGTCATCGACATGCGCGCGAGCAACACCGCGATCAGGCTTTCGGACCACCACGGGTTCGAGGCCGTCGGCCTACGCGAGCCGACCGTCGTCCACGCGCCCGTGAAAACACTGGTGCAGCAGGTGCTCGACGAGCACCTTTTGCCGCTCGCGGATGCGTTGCACACGCGGACCCGGGCCGGCCTCCGGCAGATGCGCGGGGGCGTGGCACACGGCTGCGCCGCCGCGTTCTGCATCGCCAGCCGCAAGGGCGCGGACGTCGACACCCTGGAGGACGCTTACGGTCGGTTCCTCGCCGCGTCGACCGGTGGTCTCGAAAGGCTCGGTCAGGTGGTCCGGCTGGAGGCTGGAGGCCGCTCCGGCCTGTTCTACCTCCGCAATACCTGCTGCCTCTACTACACCTCCGCCGAGCAGACGAAGTGCTCGAGCTGCTGCCTGGACCCGGTGGAGGACAGGCTGGCGAACTACCGCCGGGTGCTCCTCGACGGCGTCGTACCTCACTGACTCGTCAGACAATCGCCCATGCTCAGGGCAGGTCGCAGCTCGTGCCGGCCGATCAGCGTCCCGGACCACACCCGGCTCCCCGGTCGCTGCCAGCGAGGATCGGTGGGTCCCGTCGCCTACGCAGAAGGACTGTTGCGTCGTCTTCAGCACGTCGTTCTCTGCGCTTCTACGCGTTCTGTCCAACTTCGCGGTGGGCGACGAGAAGGTCAACGACCTCATGCGCGCCAACGCGCACCGGCCGGTGCCGGAAGGTGACGGTCCGAGCGGGGTCGAGGTGGCGTCGTCCCCCGACACCCCAGGCCGACCCGAGCGCTGGCTGTGGCACATCCGGCTCCTGGACGACGCACCCGCACCGTCGGACGGGAAGGTCACCCTCTCGCTGGGGCAGGACCGGACGCTCGAGGTGACCGTCAGCACCGGGGCCGTGCGGGCCGGCGTCCAGCTGATCGACGTGACCGACAGCCAGCTGCTCGACCGCGACGAGAAGGAGCGTGTCGCGCTCATCGCGTCCAGTTCGACTGCTGTCGTCGAGGGCCGGCACGTGCTGCAGCGTCTCCCGTCGGTCAACTGGGTGCCCTGACCGTCCCACCCTCGAGCATTGGACGATTCCCCCATGCCAACCAGCGACGCACCCGTCGACGGGCTACAAGAACTGCTACCGGACGCGCACCTCATCACCGACCCGGGCGTGATGGACGCCTACCGCCGTGACGAGGCGCACCTGGTCACCCCCGGCGACCCCCTGGCGGTACTGCTCGCGCGCAGTACCGAGGAGGTGTCCGCCGCCTTGCGCTGGGCGAACAAGCATGCCGTGCCGGTCGTACCGCGCGGTGCGGGGACCGGGCTGGCAGGCGGTGCGACCGCCGTCGACGGGTGCCTCGTGCTCAGCATGGCGAGGATGAGCCGGATCCTCGACATCAGCGGTTCGGACCAGCTCGCCGTCGTCCAGCCCGGCGTGATCACCGCGGACGTGGACCGCGCCGCCGCCGAGGTCGGGTTGATGTACCCGCCGGACCCGTCCAGCTTCGAGACCTGCACGATCGGCGGCAACCTCGCCACCAACGCAGGCGGGCTGCGCTGCGTCAAGTACGGCGTCACCCGCGACTCGGTGCTCGGGCTGGAGGTCGTGCTCGCCGACGGACGGGTCGTGAACACCGGTGGCCGGACGGTGAAGGGTGTTGCGGGGTACGACCTGACTAGCCTCTTCGTCGGGTCGGAGGGCACGCTCGGCGTCATCACCGGCGCGACCCTTCGTCTCCGGCCGCGACCGTCCGTGCCCCCAGTGACCGTCGTCGCCAGCTTCCCGTCGCTGCGGGCTGCGGGACAAGCGGTTTCGGACGTCGTCGCCGCCGGTCTGGTGCCCAGCCTGCTCGAGCTGCTGGACCGGACGACACTCCGTGCGATCGAGAGCTGGAAAGGCATGGGCCTGGACGACGACACGCAGGCGATGCTCGTCGCCCAGGCCGACGGGGTGGGCGCGCAGGACTGCGCCACAGCGCTGTTCAGGGCCTTCGAGGCGGCGGGCGCCGACTTCGTCGCCGAGTCCTCGGACGCCGCGGAGGCTGCGCACCTGCTGCAGATACGCCGGCTGGCCTACCCGGCCACCGAGCGGTTGGGCCGCTGCCTCGTTGAGGACGTGGGCGTCCCCCGTTCCCGGTTGCCGGAGATGATCGAGCGGATCGAGCGCGCCGGCGCCGAGCACGACGTCCTGGTCGCCACCGTCGCCCACGCAGGTGACGGCAACCTGCACCCCACCTTCGTCTTCGACCCGGCGGACTCGGCTGACGGCGAGGTCCCTGACCGGGTCTGGGCCGCGGCCGACGACGTCTTCCGGGCCGCACTGGAGCTCGGCGGCACGCTGACCGGGGAGCACGGGGTCGGCGCCCTGAAGCGACGCTGGCTCGGCCTGGAGCTCGGGTCCGACGTCATCGACCTGCACCGCGACATCAAACGGGCACTGGACCCCAGGGGGATCCTCAACCCGGGAAAGGGCTTCTGACACAGATGATCCGGCACGTCGTGCTGTTCTTCCTCGCCGACGGCGTCTCGCCCGACGATCCCCGGGTGATCGAGGGACTGGAGGTGTCACGTGAGCCGACGCCAAGGAAAGGCCACTGCACCCGTACACGGCCTGCTCGAGGCGGTGTTCCGGATCGCCAGGGAGAGCGCCTGGGGTGGGGTCAGCGGGGCTTGCTGGCGGTGAAACGCATGGCCTGCCGGCCGAGCGCCGTCCTCACGCAGACGTCGTGCAGTCCGGCCTCTAACAGGGCAGGTCGCAGCTCGTGCCGGCTGATCAGCCGGTGCGGTGACCGGTCCGCCCAGTGCACCGCCTCGGTTAGCGGCGTGGCCACCAGGTCGTAGCCGACGAACGTACCTCCGGGCCGGAGCACCCGGGCGACTTCCGCCAGTGCCTGTCGCCACTGGACGACGTGGTGCAGCATGAGGTAGCTGACCGCGACGTCGAACGATCCGTCGGCGAACGGCAGTTGCGTGGCATCAGCCTGGCGGACGCTGACCCGAGGCGCATCGGCCAAGCGTCGCTGGGCCGCGGTGACCATCGCCGGATCGACGTCGGTGACGGTGAGCTCGCAGTCGGGAAAGCGCCGTGCCGTCTCCGCCGCCATCGCCCCGCTGCCGCCACCAAGTTCGAGCACCGCCCCCTGGGGGGTGATCCCTTGCAACGCCCAGCCGAGAATGGGCCCCGCGACCCAGTGCCACGGCGGACTCTGGCAGAACCACCGCTCGACGGCGGACATGACGGGCACGACGCTCTCCTCGCGCTAGACGCTGCGGCATACCGGCTGGTGCTGGACCCGAAGGGTAGTCTTGATCCCGCGAAGGAGTTCTCCAGCACGAACACGTGCGGCCGACTGTGCGGGAGGTGACCGGTTCGGGCGGCGGTGACCCGGGAGGACGGCGAATGGCGGCGAAGTCGAGCTCGGTTCCCGCCGCGCGCAACGCCCTGGAGCTCCTGCAGGCCCTGGCTCGGGAGGCGGGCCCGGTGCCGGCGGCGACGCTGGCTCGCAACGTCGGCCTACCGCGCTCGACCACCTATCACCTGCTGGCCGAGCTGGAGCGGGCGGGGTTCGTCGTCCACCTGCCCGAGCAGCGGCGCTGGGGGCTGGGTGTCAGCGCGTTCGAGCTCGGGTCCGCCTACTCCCGACAGGCCCCGCTGGCCCGGCTCGCCGCGCCCGCCCTCGCCCGACTCGTCGACACTCTGGGCCAGAGCGCCCATCTCGCGGTCCTGCACGGCCGCGAGGTGCTCTATGTCATCGAGGAGCGCGCGCCCGGCCGCCCACCGCTGGTGACCGACGTCGGGGTGCGCCTGCCCGCACAGCTCACCGCCAGCGGCCGCGCGCTCCTCGCCGACCTGCCCGCTCCCCAGGTGCGTGCCCTGTTCCCCGACTCCAACGCGTTCGTGGAACGCCACGGACTCGGACCCCGTTCGCTGTCCACCCTGCGGCGGTTGCTCGTGGACGTGCGGCGGCGCGGGTACGCGATCGAAGACGGTGAGATCACACCGGGTTTCGCCTCAGTGGCGGTCAGCGTCCCGGACCACACCGGCTACCCGGTCGCGGCGGTCGCTGTCACTTTCGAGGACAGCGACCTGGACGACGAGGGACGTGCCCATGCCGCGAAACAGGCTGGGCGCGTAGCGGACAACCTGTCAGCGAGGATCGGTGGGGCGCGTCGCCAACCACGCTCGTGACGGGCGCGTGCAGAACTGCATGATCACGGAATGAGGGTTGGGCCGGCGTGCAGAGTTGCATGATCACGCGATGGGTGGGTGGTCAGCGCACCGTCAGGACCGCGTCCCGGCGCGCGACCAGCTCGCCGACCACCGGCGCCCCCGGTACCTCCCCGGCCACGAGCAGACCGCCGGACGTCTGCGCGTCGGCGAGGAGCAGCAGCTCGTCCTCGCCCGCCCCTGAGTCGAGGTGCGGCCTGACCCACTCCAGGTTCCGCCGGGTACCCCCGCTGACGTAACCGTCCCGCAGAGCCTGCCTGGCGCCGTCCAGATAGGGAACGGCAGCGCTGTCCACGACGGCCGAGACACCGCTGGCACGAGCGAGCTTGTACAGGTGCCCGAGCAGCCCGAACCCGGTCACGTCGGTCGCACACCGGACGCCGGCCCGCAGCGCCGCACGCGAGGCCTCGGCGTTGAGGGTGGTCATGACGTCGATGGCCTGGTCGAAGCGCTCACCGGTGGACTTGTGCCGGCTGTTGAGGACGCCGATGCCGAGCGGTTTCGTTAGCGACAAGGGCGTGCCGGGTCGGCCGGCGTCGTTGCGCAGCAACGCATCTGCGTCCGCGATGCCGGTGACCGCCATGCCGTACTTCGGCTCCGGGTCGTCGACGCTGTGGCCCCCGGCGACGTGGCAGCCGGCCCGCCGGGCGACGTCGAGTCCGCCGCGCAGCACCTCGGTGGCCATCTCGCTCGGCAGGACGTCCCGGGGCCAGCACAGCAGGTTGACCGCCACGAGCGGCTCCCCGCCCATCGCGTACACGTCGGACAGGGCGTTCGCGGCGGCGATCCGCCCCCAGTCGTAGGGGTCGTCGACCACCGGGGTGAAGAAGTCGGCGGTCGCGATGACCGCGCGGGAGCCGTCCACGCGCACTGCGGCGGCGTCGTCCCCGTCGTCGAGCCCGACCAGCAGCTCACCGGCGCCTCCTGGTCCCGCGGGCATCGGCAACCCACCGACCAGGCCGGCGACCATCTCCTCCAGCTCCCCCGGCGGGATCTTGCAGGCGCACCCGCCCCCGTGCGCGTAGGACGTGAGCCGGCGAAGACCTTCCTCCGGCTCAGGCTGCCTATCCGTGCCGAGAACCTCCGTCGCCATGGCCCGACCCTAGACGCATAGGCTGCGGGGCGCGGCCCACGGGCCGTGGAGGCGTCAGGGCACCTGGTGGTCCCCGCGGTCTTCAAAACCGACGAGACCGAGTACCTCGGTCTGGCGGGTTCGATTCCCGTCCGCCTCCGCTCCTGGCCGGGCACGGCGTGCGATCGCGGCGTTGCAGCCGCCTCGGCGCAGCGTGATCAGTCGGCGAAGAAGACGTCCTCCGTGCCGGTCCGCCACTGGGCCAGCAGGACCGTCGCGTCGTCCTGCAGCACGTCGTTCTGGTGCGCCAGGATCGCGTGCACCAGGCGGCGCAGGGTCTCCGGTGGAGGCTGGTCCGCGGCCACCGCCCGCTCGAGGAAGTCGACGAGCCGCGCCTCGCCGAACACCGTTCCCGCCGGGTCTCGCGCCTCGGTCACCCCGTCGGTGTAGAGCAGCAGCCAGTCCCCCGGCTCCAGCTGCTCTTCGCCAACCGGCACGTCCGCGCGGCCCAGCCCCAACAGCGGCCGTCGGCCGTCGGACAGACGCTTCACGACCTTGCCCCGCCGGATCAACAACGGGACGGGGTGCCCCGAGTTGACGTACCGCAGGAGACCCGATGACCGGTCCAGCTCCGCGTGGACGCCGGTGACGAACCGCTCGTGACCGAACTGGCTGCCGATGGTCTCGTCGGTCAACCGCACCCGCTCTTGCAGTGAGGCACCGTTTCGACGGCCGTTGCGGCTTGCGGCGATGGCCACAGATGTGACCAGCCCCGACGTGAGGTCGTGGCCGGTCCCGTCGAAGATCGCCAGGTCCGCCTTCTCGGTGGAGACGGCGTAGTCGAACGCGTCCCCCGCCACCTGCGCCGCCGGCTCCAGGACGCACGTGACCACGAAACCGTCGGTCCCGAAGGTGAGCGAGGGCAAGAGCTGCCACAGCAGCTCCGCGGCGAGTGTGCGGGGCCTCTCGCGGCGGGTCACCTCCAGCGCGTCGCCCAACGATGATTTCGCCGCCAGCAGGTGAGCCGTGAGGGTCGCGAACCAGCGGAACGCGTTGCGCCATTGCGGTGCCTCGACATCGCGGTCGTCCGCAACTGTCAGGGCGAGCACACCCAAGCGCTCGGTGCCGTCGATGAGCGGCATCCACACCCGGCGCCGACCGTCCCGCTCGACCACCTGGGGTCGAAGCTCCCGGAAGACCCTGCCCGGCACCGTCCCCTCGAGGGACACCTTGTCGATCTCGTTCCTCGCCGGCTCGGACAGGCGGACGAGATTCCGCTGGTCGTACTCGACGAGGTAGATCGCGACCTGCGCGTCGAGCGCCGCTGCCGCACGAGCCACGACCGTGCCCATCGCGTCCGGGACCGCCAGGTGGGCGTCGTCCAGCAGTCGCGTCAGCGCGCTCGCCACCTCGGGCAGGACGGAGCCGGCCCGAGTGTCCATCGACTCGTCTTCCACCCCGCGACGCTACCGTCTCTACGCTGCAGGCGTGGGTGGACGAAGAAGCGCGGAGCAGACGGCGAACGCCGTGGTGCAGGTGGAGGATGCCGCGGCGCGCCGCCGGTCGGTGCCGCGCACCGACCTCGTGCTGGACGACGCGAGGCTGGCTCCGCACATCGCTCGCCTCGGGCGCTCGATCGTGAAGGACGCGCTGGTGAGGTCGCAGCAGGACGTGCGTGACGGCGTCCTGGATCCCGACCGGATCGTGGACGACGTGCTGGCGCGGCTGCCGCGGTCGGCCGCCGGTCTGCGTGCCGTCGTCAACGCCACCGGTGTGCTCCTGCACACGAACCTGGGGCGCGCCCCGCTGTCGCGCGCGGCGGTGGACGCGGTTGTCGAGGCTTCGGGCACGACTGACGTCGAGCTGGACCTCTCGACGGGGAGACGGGCCCGGCGCGGGCGCAGCGCGATGGCAGCACTGGGCGAGGCGGTGCCGGACGCCGAGGCGGTGCACGTGGTCAACAACGGCGCAGCGGCGTTGGTGCTGGCGGCGACTGCACTGGCGGCGGGACGCGAGATCGTCGTGTCGCGCGGGGAGATGGTGGAGATCGGAGACGGCTTCCGCCTACCGGACCTGCTCGTGTCGACCGGCGCCCGGCTGCGCGAGGTCGGCACCACGAACCGCACGGTTCTCGACGACTACGCCCACGCGGTGGGGCCGGAGACCGGGTTCATCCTCAAGGTGCATCCGTCGAACTTCGTCGTCCGCGGCTTCACTTCTGCCGTGGGTGTCGCGGACCTGAAGGGGCTCGGCGTGCCGGTCGTCGCCGACATCGGGTCCGGACTGCTGCATCGGCACCCGGCGCTGCCGGAAGAGCCGGACGCCGGCACGACGCTACGAGCGGGGGCGGACCTCGTCACGGCAAGCGGTGACAAGTTGCTCGGCGGCCCTCAGGCGGGGCTCCTGCTCGGACGCGCCGACGTCGTGGAGCGCTTGCGGCGCCACCCTCTGGCCCGCGCGCTGCGGGTGGACAAGCTGACCCTCGCAGCCCTGGAGGCGACGCTCCGCGGTCCATTGCCCTTTGTGGGGCAGGCGCTTTCGTGGAAGGCGGCCGATCTGGTGATACGAGCGGAGCAGATCGTGACCCGCCTCCGGGACAGTGGTGTGGAGGCCTACGTGGTCGAGGGGGTGGCTGTGGTCGGCGGAGGAGGTGCGCCTGGTGTGGAACTGCCAAGCGTCGCTGTGAGCCTGCCGGCGCAGATGGCTCCCGCCCTGCGTACCGGTGAGGTCCCGGTGGTGGGGCGGGTGGAGCGTGACCGCTGCTTGCTCGACCTGAGAAGCGTTGCGCCCGAACAGGACGAGCTGCTCGTCGAGGCCGTTCGTGCCGTCGCGCGGCCGGGGGTCGACGGTTCCTGATGCACGTCGTCGCCACCGCCGGGCACGTCGATCACGGCAAGTCGACCCTTGTCGCCGCCTTGACCGGTACCGACCCGGACCGGTACGCGGAGGAGAAGCGACGGGGCCTGACCATCGACCTCGGTTTCGCCTGGACCGAGATCGACGGGGAACAGGTGGCTTTCGTCGATGTGCCGGGTCACGAGCGGTTCGTGACCACCATGCTGGCCGGCGTCGGTCCCGTACCGGCGGTGCTGTTCGTCGTCGCCGCCGACGAAGGCTGGATGCCTCAGTCGCAGGAGCACCTGGAGGCGCTCGACGGCCTGGGCGTGCAGCACGGGCTACTGGTCATCAGTCGCAGCGATGTCGGCGCAGAGGTTGCGGGGCTTGCGGAGGTCGAGGCACGCGAGCACCTTTCGGGGACGACGCTCGCGGCGATCCCGTCCGTCGCCGTCAGCGCGGTGACCGGCCATGGGATGGACGACCTGAGGCGGGAGCTCGTCCGTCTGGTGCGCTCCCTGCCTCCCGCACCGACCGACGCGCCGGTTCGTCTCTGGGTCGACCGCGTCTTCACTATCCGGGGTGCGGGCACCGTCGTGACCGGCACGCTGTCCGCCGGTTCCGTCCGGGCCGGGGACAGGCTCGCACTGGGCGATGGTCGGTTGGTGAGCGTTCGTGCGGTCCAGTCACTCGGGCGCACGGTGGACGCCGCCACGGCGGTCTCACGGGTCGCCCTCAACCTGCGTGGGGTCACCACCGACGACGTGGCACGCGGTGATGCGCTGACGGCGCCCGGGACGTGCGCACTGACCTCGCTTGTCGACGTCCGGTTGCGCCGCCCTGTGGACGTGGTCGGCCGGGCCGTCCTGCACATCGGATCGGCGCACGTGCCGGTACACGTGCGACCGCTCGGGCGGGGGTCGCATGCACGGTTGCGGCTCGAGCGCCCGCTGCCCCTTCGGCTTGGCGATGTGGGCCTGCTCCGCGACGCCGGTCGTGGTCGGGTGGTCGGCGGGTTCATCGTGCTGGACCTCGGCCCACCGCCCCTGCGGCGGCGTGGTGACGCCCGTCGCCGGGATGCGGAGCTCGCGGATCGCCCCGGGTCGCCGTCCGCCGCCGACGAGCTGGGCCGCCGCCGAGTGGTGGAGCGAGACTCTCTGCTGGGCATGGGGTTTCACCGCTCGGAGGTGGACGCACTGGCCGATGCCGTGCCGGCGGGCAGGGGTTGGCTGGTCGCCCCTGCCTATGCCGAGGAGCTGGCGGCGCGCCTGGAGGAGCTCGTATCGCAGCACGCGCGAAGCGAGCCCCTCACCCCGGGGCTACCGGCAGAGACGGCTCGTCAACGACTGGGCCTGGCCGCGGTCGAGCTGCTCGTGGTGCTCGTGCGGCCGCCGCTTCGGCTCGAGAACGGTGTGGTGGTGGACGGTGGCCGCAAGGACGGTGCCGCCCTGCCGGCGTCCATCGCTAGGTCCGTTGACGCGTTGCTGGCTGACCTCCAAGAGGCGCCGTACGCGGCTCCGGAGGCATACCGTCTGCAGGAGCTCGGACTGGGGAGGCGTGAGCTCGCCGCGGCCGTGCGCGCCGGGGCGTTGGTGCGCATCGGAGAGGCGATCTACCTGTCGCCGCAGGCGGTGCGCGCTGCGGTGGAGCCGCTGCGCCGGCTGTCGCAGCCGTTCACGATGAGCGATGCGCGTCGGGCGTGGGACACGTCGCGGCGCGTCGCCATCCCGCTCCTGCAGCATCTGGACTCGCAGGGGTTGACGGAGCGGTTGCCCGACGACCGGCGTCGCGTGGTCCAGCCGTAGGTCGGGGTGTTGGTTTATCCACAGGGCTGGGTAGCGCCCGACGGATTGTCGGTGGGTTCTCGTACGTTTGTTCGCATGGGACGGGCCGTAGAGAGCGACGCCGAACCCGCCGAGGAGATGGCTGGTTCGGCAAGTCTGCTGCGCCCACACGTGGCGGACGCCCTGGCCGCCGAACCGGGTCCGGAGCTGGTGGCGGCGGTGCTGGCTTTGATGGCAGACGGCCATGACGATCACTTGTCCGCCCGGGAGCGGTTGGAGGTCGTCGCAGCCTGGGACCGGATCGAGGCCTTCGCCCGGGCCGGGAAACTGACGGCAATCGGCGACCTGGACACCGCACTGCACCCGGACGTGCCGGATCTGGGGCCGGTCTCTGTGCGCCCGACCGCGAACGAGCTTGCGCCGGTGCTCCGGGTCGCGCCACGCACGGCCTCCGCACTGGTTGCGTTGACGCGCCGGGCGCGAGCGTTGCCGGCAGCGATGGACGCACTGGCCGAGGGCCGGCTGATTCCGGGGCACCTAGATGTGCTGGACCAGGTTGCCCGTGACACCCACCCGAACCTCACTTCGGCGCTGGAGGCGGAGGCGATCGCCTGCGCGCCGGCCAAGACGCGTCAGCAGCTGCACGAGCACCTGGCGTCCAAGGCGGCCGAGTGGGATCCCGCGCACGCCACCACCGCCGTCCAACGAGGAGTCAGCGAACGGGACGTGCAGCTGCGCCGCTCCCCGCTCGCGGGTTGTCACCGCATCGTGGCCGACCTGCCGTCGATCAACGCCTTCGCGGTCTGGCACGCTCTGAATGGGACAGCGAAGAACGCCAAGGCGACCGGCACCCGTCCCGACGGAAGTGTCGAGGAGCGTGGCCTGCCGGCCCTGCGCGCCGACGCGCTCGCCGCGATCCTCACCGGGCAGGCCGACCCGGAGAACGCAGCGCTGTCCCCCGCCGCGGACATCCTCACCCAGCTGGCGCAGGTACAGGTCGTCGTGGCGGCGGACACACTGACCGGCGCCAGCGAGCTGCCCGCTCACCTGCCGGCCGGCGGCCCCGTCGACCCGGGGACGGTGCGGGACCTCGCCGCCCGGGTGCCGTGGCGCAGGTTGGTCGCCCACGCGGACACCGGGGTCCTGTTGCACCGCGACACCGCGCTGCTGCCTCCACCGCCCACCGACTTCCCGGCCACCGACTCCCCGAGTGGAGACCCGCGGTTGCCTCGGCTTCTCACAGACCCCGTCCAGCATGTCGTGTTGGACTACGGCACGAGCAGGTACCGGCCCCCGGCGCATCTTCGCGACCACGTCATCACCCGAGACGCGACATGCATCGGCCCCGCCTGCCACCACCCCGCCGTCGGGGTGCAGCTCGACCACACGATCAACTACAAGGACACCGACCGGCGCTCCCGTCGTGGACGCCCAGGCGAGGCCGCCCGGGTCGGTGTCACGGCGGACCACAATCTCGGCCCGCTGTGCGTCCGGTGGCACAACGCCAAGACGCACGGCAACTGGCGGTTGAGCCAACCACAACCGGGACTGTTCATCTGGACCAGCCCCTTGGGCCGCACCTATACCCGCCGGGCAAGACCACTCGTCCCCGGGTGGCGGACAAGGAAGCAGCGGCCACCGCCTGACCACGGTTGACGCGTCGCCTGTCTGCGAGCGCCGACGGGCCGGTCGGGAGAGACTCGCGGAAGCAGTCGATCGTCAGGGGTGCTGCATGGTGAGAGGGAGCAAGCCGAACGCGCGCACGACGAGCGTGAGCACGGTCGCGCCGGACGAGGAGTCGGGAGCGGTCGCTGCAGCCGTGCGTGGATTCGTCGTGCAACACCACCGCGCGACCCACGACCACTACGACTTCCGGCTGCAGGTCGGCGGTGCACTGGCCAGCTGGGCGGTGCCCAAGGGGCCGACCCTCGACCCGAAGGCGAAGCGAAGCGCGTTCCGGGTGGGGGACCACCCCATGGAGTACTTCGACTTCGAAGGGGTCATCCCGGAAGGTGAGTACGGCGGCGGCGACGTCGTGGTCTGGGACATCGGCACTTGGGAACCGCGTGGCACGGATGATCCGGCGAGCGCCCTGGAGGCAGGTGAGCTGCATGCCGAGCTCCACGGCCACAAGCTGCGCGGGCGGTTCGTTCTCATCCGCCGGGGCGAGGACCGTTCGGGGCGCGAGCAGTGGCTGCTGGTCCACAAGCGGGACGACCACGCCGTGGACGGCTGGGACCCGGCAGACCACCCGAAGTCGGTCCTGAGCGGGCGCACCAGCGATGAGGTCGCCGCGCAGCCGGACCGGTTGTGGCGTGGCGACTGGCCGGCGGTGGCGGCGTCCGTACCGGCCCGGCGTGGGGTCGCGCTGCCCAACGACGATGAGCTGGCCGAGCTCGATGCGCTCGGTGAGCAGGGCACCTGGGAGGTCTTCGGGCGCAGACTGCGGGTGACGAACCTGGACAAGGTGCTGTTCCCAGCCGGTGACGACGGGGTGCCGGTGACCAAGCGCGAGTTCCTCCGCTACGCCGCCCGCATCGCCCCGGTGGCCCTGCCGTACCTGGCCGGCAGAGCCGTGAACATGCACCGCTACCCGAACGGGACCACGTCGAAAGGCTTCTGGCACAAGGAGGTACCGAACCACGCGCCACAATGGATCACCCGTTGGGACAACCCGGAGGCCGACGCTGGCGAGACCCGCACCTACCTTCGCGTGGACGAACCGGCAACACTCGTGTGGGTCGCCAACTTCGGCGCGCTCGAGTGGCACGCGTGGACGTCGTTCACCGACGAGCCGCACCGGCCCACGTATGCGCTCATCGACATCGACCCCGGCGAGGAGACGACGTGGGACGAGGTGCTGCTCCTCGCCCGGCTCCACCGGGACGCGTTGCAGCACCTGAACATGACCGCCCAGCCGCAGTTCACCGGCCGGCGGGGCATCCAAATCTGGGTGCCGATCACACGCGGTCCGGACTTCGACGAGACGCGCGCCTGGGTGGAGACGCTGTCTCGAACGGTGGGTGCCGTCGTCCCGGACCTCGTGAGCTGGAAGTGGGAGGTGCGTCGGCGCGGTGGGCGCGCCCGACTCGACTACACGCAGAACGCGATCAACAAGACCCTGGTGTCGCCCTACAGCACCCGACCATCGCCCGGCGCCACAGTGGCGATGCCGATCGACTGGGAGGAGCTCGACGATCCGGACCTGCGCCCGGACGGGTTCACCATCCAGTCGGTCATCGACCGGCTTCGGACCCGTGGCGATCCGTTCCGCTGCCTGCTGACGGCAGTCCAGTCCCTGCCGGTGATTCGCTAGCCGCTGCCTCGGACTGCCCGCGCGCCCAGTCGTCGCCGTAGGCGCTCAGCTCGTCGAATGCCAGATCCGTCTCCCGGATCACGTCGGTGCGGTAGGCCGCTCTTCCCACCATGTGCGCGGCGATGGGGATCGTCAGCCCCTGGAACAGGGCGACGACCACGAGCATCCCGATGTCGAGGCCGGACCGGAGCGACAGCCCTACGCCCAGCAACGTGAGCAGGACGCCGAGGACCTGCGGCTTCGTGCCCGCGTGCATGCGGGACAACAGCTCCGGGAACCGGAGGAGGCCGATGGCCGCAGCGAGGGACAGCAACGCGCCGGCGAGGATGAAGACCAGGCCGACGGTGTCCAGGACCTCGTTCATGACCGAACCCCCAACGTCGTCGGCGCCCCTGTCTCCCGATCCCCTCCAGCTGTGTCCCGCTCCTTGGCGACGAACCGCGCCACGCTGACGGAGCCGAGGAATCCGAGCATCGACAGCGCGATGAGGATCGGCAGCGTGGTCGAGTGCCTCCCCACAGCCGCCTCGAGACCCAGGGCGGACACCATGATGGAGACGAGCACGTCGAGCGCGACGACCCGGTCCAGCACCGTCGGCCCGCGAACGATGCGGATCACGACGAGGACGCCGGCCAGCGCCAGCACCGCACCCGCCGCTACGGTCAAGACTGTGGTCACGAAGACCCTCCTCTCGCGGGCATGCCGACCGGCTTCGCCCCGGTCGGATCGGCGGCGAGCGCCTTGAGCACGCGCTGTTCCAGGGCGAGGACGTCGGCACGTGCGGCTTCGAGCTTCCGTTCGTCCGAGACCCCGAAGTAGTGCAGCGCGATCAGTCCCCGCCTGGAGTCGAGGTCGACGACGAGCGAGCCGGGTACCAAGGACACCATCAGCCCCACGATGGTTTGGAACAGCTCCTCCCGCCCGACGAGCTGGACCACCATGACGCTGCTCCTGGGCACCGGCCGGGGTCGCACCGCGACCCAGGTGATGTGGATGCTCGCCCTGACCACGTCGAACAGGAAGCGCGCGAGCAGTGCCACGAACGCGACCGGGCGCAGCTTCACGCCGACGATGAGGCGGGGCAGCGGGAACACGGCGAGCACGGCCACGGCGAGCACCAGGCCGCCGATCACGTTGGCGAACGACACGTTGCCCCAGAGCATGACCCATACGACCGTGAGCCAGATGACGCCGACAGGGGTGATCGGGTGGCGCTCCATCAGGGCACACCTCCGGGGAAGACCGCCTGGATGTAGGGCGTCCGCTCCAGGAGGTCCGTTGCCGCGCGGTTCGTCAGCCCGAACAGCGGACCGGCGACGATCGTGATGGCCAGCCCGACCAGCACCAGAAGCGTCGTGGGGCCCACCATCCCGGCGGGCAGGGTGCCCGGTTCCACCTCTTCCCCGGTGTCCCCCGCGAAGGTCAGCTCGGACGCCTTGGGCGCCGGCTGCCAGAACGCACGTCCCCATACCCGGGACATCGCGTACAGGGTCAGCAGGCTGGTGACGACGGAGCCACCGATCAGCACGTAAGCGAGCCAGGTGCCGGCGTCGGCGCCGGCCTCCAGGAGGCCTACCTTGCCGAGGAAGCCGGAGAACGGCGGAATGCCGGCGAGGTTCATCGCCGGGACGAAGAACAGGACCGCGAGCGCGGGCGCCGTGCGGAGCAGCCCGCCCAGGTCGGTGAGGGACGTGCTGCCGCTGCGTCGCTCGATCAGACCGGCCACGAGGAAGAGGGTGGTCTGGATGGTGATGTGGTGCGCGACGTAGACGATGGCCGCGGACATCCCAGCACGCGACCCGAGTGCGATACCGAAGATCATGAAGCCGATGTGGCTCACCAGGGTGAACGACAGCATCCGCTTGATGTCGTCCTGGGCGACGGCGCCCAGGATCCCGATGATCATCGTCAGCAGGGCGGCCCACAGCAGCAGCGACTCCAGCCGCCCGTCCGGGAACAACAGGGTCTGCGTCCGGATGATCGCGTACACACCGACCTTGGTCAGCAAGCCCGCGAAGACGGCGGTGACGGGCGCCGGGGCCGTCGGGTAGGAGTCCGGCAACCATCCGGACATGGGGAAGATCGCCGCCTTCACGGCGAACCCGATGAGCAGCATCAGCTGCAGCACCAGTCGTGTGCCCTCGGGCAGGGCGTCGAGCCGGCCGGCCAGCTGGGCGAGGTTGACCGTGCAGGTCGCGGTGTACACCAGCGCGATCGCCACCAGGAAGATCACCGACGACAGGAGGCTGACCACGACGTAGGTGATGCCGGACCGGATCCGGGGCGCGGTCCCGCCGAGGGTCAGGAGGACGAAGCTCGCCGCGAGCAGGACCTCGAACCCGACGTAGAGGTTGAACAGGTCGCCGGAGATGAACGTGATCGACACTCCCGCTGCGAGCACCAGCATCGTCGGGTGGAAGATCGGGAGCGGCGCCTCGCCGTCGCTCTCGTCGGTGTCCCCGGAGGCCCGGCCCTGCCCGATGGAGTACAGCAGCACACCCAGCGTCACGATCGCCGACACGAGAAGCATCAGGCCCGCGAGCCGGTCCACGACCAGCACGATCCCCATCGGCGCCGGCCACCCACCAGCCTCCACGACCAGGGGACCGAACCGGTCGGCACCTACGAGCAGTGCTGCGGCGATCGCCACCATGGCGATGAGCACCCCCGCGGTCACGACCCTCTGCAGGGTCCTCCGGCGGGCGACTGCGACCGTGATGCCGGCCCCCACCAGCGGCAGCACCACCGGCAGCGGCACCAGGGTCTGCCAGGACAGAATGTTCATCGTCCGGCCTCCCGGGCCGGTTGCGAGCCGGGCGCCTGGCTGGCTTCAGAGGACGTGCCCTCCGACGGCAGCTGCTCGGGGATGTCATCGCCCAGCACGTGCTCGATGAAATCACTGTCGGTCAGGTCGTCCGCCTCCGCCTTCTTCAGGATGCGAACGTCCTCGACGTCGTCCTCGACGGTGTCGCTGCGCGACAGCTGCCAGCTGCGGTGCGCCATCGCGAGGATGAACGCAGTCATCCCGAGGGTGATGACGATCGCCGTCAGGACCATCGCCTGCGGCAGGGGGTCGGTCATGTCCTCCTCGCGCGCCAGCCCGACGATCGGTGCCCGCCCGGCCGGACCGGCCGCGACCAGGAACATCAGGTTCGCTCCGTTGCCCACCAGCACCACACCGAGCAGGGCACGGCTGATGCTGCGCGACAGAAGCAGGTACACGCCGGTGGCGAACAGGATCCCGATGGTGCCCACGAGCACGAGGTTGGGGCTCATCCGCGGGCCTCCTGCCGTGATGCGAGACCTGACTCCGCCTGGACCGGGCCGAACGCGTCCCCGCCCTCCCCGGACCCCTCCTCCGGCTGCTCGGACTCGATCTGCACGTCGAGCTGTGAACCCAGACTGCGCAGGACGTCCAGCATCAGGCCGATCACGACGAGGTAGACCCCGATGTCGAAGAAAGTCGACGTCACGAGCTTCACCGTGCCGAGCAGCGGCAGCTCCACCCGGATGATCCAGCTCTGCAGAACCTCGCCGCCGGCGAGCATCGCGACCAGACCGACACCCGCGGACAGGAACAGCCCGGCGCCGAGAAGAAGGCCGGGCGTGACCGGCGCGGCGGCCCGCAGCTCACTACGGCCTCCGGCGAGGTACCGCACGACCAGCCCGAGCCCTGCGACCAGACCGGCCGCGAACCCTCCACCGGGGTTGTTGTGGCCGGAGAACAGCAGGTAGAGCGAGAACACGATGATTGTGTGGAACACCAGCCGCGTGATCACCTCGAACATCACGCTGCGTGCGTGCCAGGTGTAGGCGGGGTCGCTGGCCAGCCACGCGTGCCCGCCCGCGCCGCCGACCGACGCGTACTCACCCCGGCGCCGCCTCGCCCGCCGCACCGCCTCGGCGGACCGGCTCACGAACCGCTCCCGGAGGAACACCAGGCTGGCGACCCCGGTCGCCGCCACGACGATGACCGACAGCTCGCCCATGGTGTCCCAGGCGCGGATGTCCACCAGGGTGACGTTGACGATGTTGCGGCCGCCGCCGAAGTTCAGCGCTCCCTCGGCGAAGCCCACCGAAGCGGGCTGGGCGGTGCGAACGGCGGATGCCGTCAACGCCATGCCCATCACGACCAGGCCGACAAGCGCACCGACTCCGGCACGGACCCAACGGCCGATACCGGGTGGGATGTCCCAGAACCGCGAGGGCAGCCTGCGCAGCACCAGCACGAAGACGACCAGCGTCACCGTCTCGACGAGGATCTGGGTGAGGGCGAGGTCCGGCGCGCCGTGCAGCAGGAACAGCATCGCCGTGCCGTAACCGGTGACCCCGAGCAGGACCGCGGCGCGCAGACGTCGCCGGGAGCGCGCCGTCCACACCGCGGCGACGGCGATCACGATGCCGACCCCGGCCTGCGCCGGGGAGTCCCACCAGCGCACCTGTTCCGGCCAGCGCACCCCGAGCAGCAGGGCCCCGCCCGGCAGCAGCACCACCACCCCGAGGATGAGGCCCAGCGTCAGCGGCAGGGATCCTCGCTGCAGGCCGCCGGTCACCTCCATCGAGACCCGGTCCAGCCCGCGCATGGTCCGGCGGTAGACCTGGTCGGTATCCGCGACGACCGGCAGCCGGGCCTGCGCCTGCTCCACCTGCGCACGGGCACCGAAGAGCAGGGAGCCGAGCAGGATCGTCAGCAGGGACAGCAGCAGCGCGGTGTTCACCCCGGGCCACAGCGCCAGGTGCACCGCGCTCCTTCCGGGCGGCAACGCGTCCACGTACCCGCCGAGCAGCGTCTCGATCCGCCCGGAAAGCGGCCCCCCGGCCAGGCTCAGCAGGGCCAACAGCACCGGCGCAAGGGTGAGCAGCAGCCCGGGCGCGTGCCGGACAGGGGTGGGGGCGGGCGCGCGGCCGAGGAACGCGCCCCAGACGAAGCGGGCGCTGTAGGCGAACGTCAGCACCGAACCGGTCACCAGGACGACGAGCAGCGCGGTGTCGAGCCCGCCACCGCCGACGAACGACGCGTAGGCGGCCTCTTTGCCGACGAAGCCGAGCAGCGGTGGCACGCCGGCCTGCGACGCGGCCGCGAGCACGCTCGCCCAGAACGCCCACGGCAGAGCGGTGCGCAGGCCGTTCAGCTCACGCAGGTCCCGTGTGCCGGTGGCGTGGTCGATCAAACCGACGACGAGGAACAGGCAGGCCTTGAACAGCGCGTGCGCCAGGAGGATCGTCACCCCGGCGAGGGCGGCGCCGCGCGTGCCGAACCCCACCAGCGTGGTCATGAACCCGAGCTGGCTGACCGTGCCGTAGGCGAGCAGCAGCTTCAGGTCGTACTGGCGCAGCGCCCGCCACGCACCGACCAGCATGGTCAGGCCGCCGAGGACGAGGACGACGACACGCCAGCTGGGTAGGTCGGCGAACCCGGGTGCCAGTCGGGCGACCAGGTACACCCCGGCCTTCACCATTGCCGCGGCGTGCAGGTAGGCGCTGACGGGTGTCGGCGCCGCCATCGCCCCCGGGAGCCAGAAGTGGAACGGGACGAGGGCGGACTTGGTGATCGCACCGGCGAGCAGCAGGACCACCGCGACGGTGACGATCGTGCCGGACGGGGGCTCGGCGACGATCGTCGAGAGCCGGTAGCTGCCGACGTGCTGGCCGATCAGGACGATGCCGGCGAGCATGGCAAGGCCGCCGGCCGTGGTGACGACCAGCGCCTGGGTGGCCGCGGACCGGCTCGTCCGTTCGCCCGAGTAGTGCCCGATCAGCAGGTAGGACAGGACGGTCGTGAGCTCCCAGAAGACGTAGAGCACCAGCAGGTCGTCGCTGAGGATCAGGCCGAGCATCGCCCCGGCGAACGCTGTGAGGTTGCCGGCGAAGGCCCCCGGACCCGGTTCGGCGTCGTCGAAGTAGTGCGTGCAGTAGAGGAGCACGAGGGCGCCGACGCCGCCGACGATCAGGGTCAGCAGCCAGCTGAGGGTGTCCAGCCGGAACGTCAGGGTCATTCCCAGGGCCGGCACCCACTGGAACTGCTCGACCGGGAGCTCGCCTGCCTGCACCCGGCTCGTCATGGCACCGGCCCAGACGGCCGCGGCAGCAGGGGCGAGCGCCAACAGCGGGAAGGCCTTGCGGCCGAGGGCACGGACCAGGAAGGGCGCGGCGATGGCCGCCAGGGCATGGGCGGCCAGGAGCGCGATCATGTCGCCTCCCCGGGTCGCTGCGGCACGGTCGGCGGCCGTCCCCAGCCTCATGGTGGTCGGAAATGCCTCGGGCCGGGTGGACCGCTTGAATCCTAACGGCTACTTTCGATCCGTTCGAATTCGTCTCTCGGTGTTTACCGAGTGGGGGCTGTCTCCATGCACCGCAATCCTGAGCACTGCCGGACCTTGCTGCCAGCCGAGTGCGTCGAGGGGCACCTGGAGGAGCGGCTCGCGGAGGTGACCCACGGCATGCGGACGGCCCTCGAGAGGGGCTACGCCGTCACGGTCGTCACCCACGAGGCGACGCTGACGACCCAGGAGGCGGCCGACGTCCTCGGCGTGAGCCGCCCGACCCTCGTCCGCCTGCTGGAGCAGGGCCGGATCCCGTACGACCAACCGGGGCGCCACCGTCGCCTTCGCCTGAAGGACGTGCTCGACTTCCAGGCGGCCCACCACCACGACAGCGCTCACGCCCTTGCCGACGGCGGCACAATGCCCTCCGAAGTCATTCCGGAGTCGTCGGTCAAAGGTCACTGAGTGCTCGCTGTCACCTGCGCCGGGCTCCGCCGCGCGGATCGCCGGCAGCAGCACGCGCTCAGCGCACGCCATCGAGACGTCGTAGTGCCCGGCGGTGAAACCGAAGTCGCCGGCAAGGCCGCAGCAGCCGGATTCCAGCACGTTGGGCCGGGCACCCATCCGCTTCATCAGCCGGTTTCGTCGTCGTAGCCCATGACGGGTCGTTCAAGTCGTCCAGCACGATGCCCGGCCCGACGACGCACGTGCGCTGGTCGGGGTCGACGGAGGGCAACCGATTGCAGTACTTGGACCAGTCGATCACCACCGCCGTGTTCGTGCACTCACCCGCGAGCGACGTGCCACCGCCCCTGGACAGCACCCGCGCGCGGTGCTCACGGCACACCGCGACGGCCTCGACGGCCGCGTGGACGGTGCGCGGCACCACCACCCCGATGCGCACTTGGCGGTAGTTTGACCCGTCGGTGGAGTAGGCGGACCGCGAACCGGCGTCGAACCGGACCTTCCCGTCGACGCGGGCCCGCAGACCGGCGAGCGCCTGCCTAGCCCGTGCCTGGCCCGGTTCGGGCAGGTGCTTGGTGGACGGGAAGCTCGTCCCGGCCATCAGGAGGA
Organism: Actinomycetales bacterium; assembly: GCA_030149025.1. Lineage (GTDB taxonomy): Bacteria > Actinomycetota > Actinomycetes > Actinomycetales > BWSM-131 > BWSM-131. The sequence goes on from JASBSH010000089.1 coordinate 33,588, forward strand.
TGTCGATCTCCTCGATGAGCTCCTCGCTGGGCTTGGTCCCGAGCAGTCCCAGCGGCGCTACCCGCAGCGCCGCAAGGCAAACCGGCCACGGGTCGACATGATGCGAGTCACACCCGGCACGCTAACGGCGGCGGTCCGACGCGTACGTTTGCCCTGTGGCTCAGGGGCGAAGGTGGTGGGACTCACGCCCTGAACACGTGAAGTTACCGACCAGTAGCATCCACGCTGTCCCGAGCACCTAGGGTTGGCCGAACCGGAACACAAGCGACGAGGAGCCTGAACACATGCAGGTTGCTGTCATCGTCATCAGCCTGGCCGCGACGGCGGTCGGCGTCGCGCTGTTCGCGCGGACCGTCGCGGGCTTCACACGGCAGTTCAGGCTGGGCCAGCCGGAGAAGCGCTCGGACAACCCGGGCGTCCGCACCGTGACGCTGTTCAGGGAGTTCCTGGGCCACACCCGCATGGCGAAGCTTCCGCTGGTCGCGGTGGCGCACTGGTTCGTCATGGTGGCTTTCGGGTTCCTGTTCCTCACGCTGGTGACCGCGTACGGGCAGCTGTTCAACCCGGCGTTCACGCTGCCGGTGATCGGGCAGTGGCCCCCGTTCGAGTGGGGCACCGAGGTACTCGGCTGGTTGTCGGTGGTGTCGATCGTGGTGCTGATGGCGATCCGCCAGGTGAAGCACCCACGGCGGTACCGCGGTGAGCACGGCCTGAACATCGCCTCGGGTGAGCGGGGTTCGCGCTTCTACGGGTCCAGCTTCTGGCAGGCGTACTACGTCGAGCTGACCATCCTCGGGGTTGGCGCGGCCATCGTCGTGCTGCGCGGGCTGGAGTACGCGCTCGGCAAGGCCGAGGGCGAAAGCTGGGCGACGGCGCTGCACTTCCCCCTGACGGCGTGGCTGGGGTCGGCATTCAGCGGCGCCTCCGCCGGTGCGCTGGAGGCGGCGATCATCGGTGTCGCAGCGCTGAAGATCCTCATCTCGATGGCCTGGATGATCACCATCGGGCTGACTCCCACGATGGGTGTGGCCTGGCACCGGTTCCTCGCGTTCTTCAACATCTGGTTCAAGCGCCACGCCGACGGCAGGGTCTCACTCGGCGCGCTGCAGCCCATGAAGGTCGACGGTGAGCCGATCGACTTCGAGAACATCGACGAGCTCGACGAGGACGCCGCGCTCGGGGTCGGCAAGGTCGAGGACTTCACCTGGAAGGGCCTGCTCGACTTCTCCACGTGCACTGAGTGCGGCCGCTGCCAGAGCCAGTGCCCGGCGTGGAACACCGACAAGCCGCTCAGCCCCAAGATGGTGATCCTGCAGCTGCGGGATCACGCGCATGCGAAGGCGCCATGGCTGCTGGCCACGGAGGAGGCGCGCGGGGACCTTCCGGCGGACGTGCTCGCCGCCGCCGAGCGCCCGCTGGTCGGCCCGACGGAGGGCGACCCGTGGCGGCCAACGGGCGGCGCGGTGATCGACCCGGACGTCCTGTGGTCGTGCACCACGTGCGGCGCCTGCGTCGAGCAGTGCCCGGTCGACATCGAGCACGTCGACCACATCGTCGACATGCGGCGCAACCAGGTGCTCATCGAGTCGGCGTTCCCGAGCGAGCTGGGCGGTCTGTTCAAGAACCTGGAGAAGAACTCCAACCCGTGGGGCATGTCGCCGCGCAAGCGGCTGGAGTGGGCGCAGGCCCTGCCGTTCGAGGTCAAGCAGGTCGGCGCCGACGTGGAGGACCTGACCGAGGTCGAGTACCTGTTCTGGGTGGGCTGCGCCGGCGCCTTCGAGGACCGCGCGAAGAAGACGACCCAGGCGGTGGCCGAGCTGCTGCACACGGCGGGCGTCGAGTTCGCCGTTCTCGGTGACGGCGAGGGCTGCACCGGCGACCCGGCACGCCGGGCCGGCAACGAGTTCCTGTTCCAGATGCTCGCCCAGCCGAACGTCGAGACGCTGAACGAGCTGAAGGCCACGAAGATCGTCGTGACCTGCGCGCACTGCTTCAACACGATCAGCAACGAGTACCCGCAGCTCGGCGGCAACTACGAGGTCGTGCACCACACCCAGCTGCTCAACAAGCTGGTCCGGGAGAAGAAGCTCGTGCCGGTGGCGCCGCCGTCCGGCCCGGTGAAGGGCCTCGGCGAGTCGGGTGCCGGCGCGTCCTCGCCGACGGTCACCTACCACGACCCGTGCTACCTCGGCCGCCACAACGGCGTCTACAACCCGCCGCGGGAGCTGATCGGCTCGCTGCCGGGTGTCGAGATGCGCGAGATGGAGCGCTCCCGCGAGCGGTCCTTCTGCTGCGGCGCCGGCGGTGCGCGCATGTGGATGGAGGAGAAGCTCGGCACCCGCATCAACGCAAACCGCACTGCCGAGGCCGTTGCCACGGGGGCGGACACCATCGCGATCGGCTGCCCGTTCTGCCGGGTGATGATCTCCGACGGCCTCACCGCCGCGCAGTCCGAAGGGACGGCTCGCGAGGAGGTCCAGGTCCTGGACGTCGCCCAGATGCTGCTGGCCGCGGTCAAGCGCGGCGAGGCGCAGAACGAGCCCGAGGCCGTGCCCGCCCCGTGACGCTCCGGTGAGGACCTGCGCGGCCTCCGACTGGACCGTCAAGGAACTGCTCGCAGCGAAGACGGCGGGCGGGCACACCGTGAGCCTGGTGCTGCCGGCGCGCAACGAGCAGGCGACGGTCGGACGCGTGGTCGCTGCGTTGCTCCCGTTGGTCGACGCGGGTCTCGTTGACGACCTGGTCGTCATCGACAGTCTCTCGGACGACGACACGCAGGCCGCGGCGTCGGCCGCCGGCGCCCGGGTGGTCACCTGCGCAGACGCGCTGCCGGAGCTGGAGCCGTTGCAGGGCAAGGGAGAAGCGATGTGGCGGTCGCTGTTCGCGACCTCCGGCGATGTCGTGGCCTTCTGCGACGCCGACCTCCTGGACGCCGGGCCGCACTACGGCATCGGCCTGCTGGGACCGTTGCTGACCGAGCCGGATACGTTGCTGGTCAAGGGTTTCTACGACCGGCCCCTGGTTGACGACCGGGGGTCACTCACCGGCTACGGAGGTCGCGTCACCGAGCTGGTCGCCCGACCCTTGCTCAACCTGCACTGGCCTGAGCTGTCCGGGTTGGTGCAGCCGTTGGCGGGTGAGTGGGCGGGGCGTCGGTCACTGCTGGAGTCCCTGCCGTTCCCGGTCGGGTACGGCGTCGAGATCGCGGTGCTGCTGGACACGTTGGCAAAGCACGGTTCTCAGGTGATCACGCAGGTTGACCTCGGTCGGCGGACCCACTTGCAGCAGTCCGAGGACGCTCTCGGCGTGATGGCCGCCGAGGTGATGGCCACGGCCCTGAGGCGCTTGGACGTAGCCGTCACCGGAAAGACGCTGACGCAGTTCATCACCGACGCGGTGGGGCGCCGCGAGGTGACGACCCCGGTGCCGATGCTGGAGCGTCCCCCGGCCGCCACCTTTCACCACCCCATGCCCCACAACCCCATCCCGTGATCTTGCACTTCTGCAGACACCCCTCTTCCTCGTGATCTTGCACTTCTGCAGCCCCACTGTTCCCCACTCCTCCGTGATCTTGCACTTCTGCAGGAGCGGCTGTGGATGAGCACCGCGGGGGACCCCACTCCTCCTGGATGCTTGCCGGATGGCGATTCCCCCCTTCACGAGCCGCGAACTGGAGGATGTCGGTCTCACGCGTCACCATCTCGCCAGCGCGGTGGACGCCGGGGAGATCGAGCGGCCGTTCAGGGGCGTCTACATTCCCAGCGGCGAAAGCGGCGACGTACGTGCCAGGGCCGCAGCGCTTGCCCGGGTCCTGCCTCCGGGCGCGGCCATCGCTCGCACGGCGGCGGCATGGCTTCACGGTTTTGATGTCCGCACACCCGGCGCTCATGACAAGCCACCGCCGTTGGAGGTCGTGGTCCCGGCTGGGACGACGCCACCACGGCGGCCCGGTGTCGTCGCCTATGCCGCCCGCCTCCCGCCGGAGGATGTCGCGAACATCGGCGGCGTCCCAGTCACCACCATCGAGCGAACCGCGTTGGACGTCTCCCGCTACTGCCCACCGTTCATGGCTCTGGCGGGACTGGACGCGATGGCAAGAGCGGGCGTCGTCCAGCCTGACATCCTCTTGAAACGAATCGAGGAGTGGCGCGGTGAGCGCAATGTCGCGAGCGCCCGTCGCCTGATCCTTCTGTGCGATCCGCGAAGTGAGTCGGCTGGAGAGTCCTGGACCCGTCTACGGGTGGCCGATGCGGGGTTCCCGACTCCCGACCTGCAGATCTGGGTCCCCAGCGACACGGAACGGGTCTACCGCCTGGACATGGGTTGGCGCAAGCGCCGGATCGGTATCGAGTACGACGGTCTCGAGTTCCACGGCAGCTCTGAGCAGTTCCTCCACGACGTGCGCCGCCGGGAACGGCTGGCGCGAGAGTTCGGCTGGCAGGTCATCGGAGTGCACCGCGGGCACGTGCTCGGCCGTTCGCTCGATTTCGAGCGAGGCGTCGGTGAACTGCTGGGGATGACGCCTTCGATCACGCGCAGGCGCTGGTGACCGACGTCTGCAGAAGTGCAAGATCACGGCGGTTAAGGGTGCGCCCCCTGCGCAAGTGCAAGATCACGACATGAGGGGCTCACAGGTCGTAGCGGTCGACGATGAACCCGTCGGAGTCGAGCAGAATCCCGTCCGTCGCCTCAACCACGGCCGAGGCGACGAGACCGATGGCGGTGGACGCGACGCTCCGTGCGGCCAGGTGCTCGCTGTTCGGGTGCTCCATCCAGAGCTGGTCCTCCTCCGGCGGGTTCCAGTGAACCTCGTAGGTAACGACCTGCTCGGCCCACTCCAACCCCGCCAGCGCCGGCACCTTCTCCTCCTGGCCGTAGACCACCACGTCGAGGGTGCCGTACCGCGCGTTGGGGCCGAGGTCGGCGACGATGCCGTAGCCGTCGACCGCGTCGCCCTCCGCCAGCGCCTCGGCGTCGAACTGGTCGGCCCGTGCGTGCAGGACCGCCCGCTCCTCGACGGTCAGCTCCAGACTCACCTCGTCCGGTGGCTGGTCGATGATGCCGACCGGCGGCCCGGCCCACTCGGCGGCGTCCAGCGCCAACCGTGCCTGCGGCTCGTGCTGCTGCACCACGCCCAGGAGGGTCTGCGGGTCCAGCCAGTACGGCGAGTGCACCACCAGGTCGACGCGGGCGGACGGGTCCGGCCGCAGGACCACACCCGACCCGGCGATCCGGACGGCGCCACCCAGGCGACGGGCCACGGCCAGCAGGAGGTTCACGGACCGGGCCTCCGCGCGGGTGGGCATCCCGTCCCGGAAGGCGCGGAACAGTCCGTCCGGGTCGGACGTGCCGGGCATCGGCGGGTCCTCCCGCTCCACCGGAGCACGCAGCGTGTAGGCGAGCGGCCACCCGGCCGGCGCGTCCACGCGGGCGGCTGTGCCGTCGTCCATGACGATCGGCCCCACCAGGGTGGTGTGCCGCCCGAACCGGATGGCGCCGTCCGGGTCCCACGTGGACTCCGGGTGCCTCGTGACGACGAGTGCCTCGACGTCCTGCGCCTCGGTCCCCTCAGGCAGCAGGAGCATGTGCTGCGCACGCAGCTCGTTCGGGTCGAACGACGAGGCGTCGAAGGATCGTGCCGGGTCAACCATGTCGCAGGATCGCGTCTCAGAGGGTGGTGCGGTGGAAGTTCAGGTAGGACCGACTGGGCGTGGGACCGCGCTGACCCTGATAGCGCGAGCCCGCGGCCTTGCTGCCGTAGGGCTGTTGCGCAGCGCTGCTCAGCCGGAAGAAGCAGAGCTGGCCGATCTTCATACCGGGCCACAGCAGGATCGGCAGAGTCGCGACGTTGGACAGCTCGAGGGTCACGTGGCCCGAGAAGCCGGGGTCGATGAACCCGGCGGTGGAGTGGGTGAGCAACCCGAGCCGGCCGAGGCTGGACTTGCCTTCGAGCCGTGCCGCGATGTCGTCGGGCAATGTCACGACCTCGAGCGTGGAGGCGAGCACGAACTCACCGGGGTGCAGGACAAACGGCTCACCGGGATGGGCCTCGACGAGCCGTGTCAGCTCGGGCTGGTCCTGCGACGGGTCGATGACCGGGTACTTGTGGTTGTCGAAGAGCCGGAAGAACTTGTCCAGCCGCACGTCGACACTGGACGGCTGCACCATCGCGGGGTCGGCCGGGTCGAGGACGACGCGGCCGGTGTCGAGCTCGGCCGTGATGTCGCGGTCGGAGAGCAGCATGCGCCGAACCTACAGCGAGAGCGCCGCCGACCGAGCGGCCCCCGGGGAGTATCGGACTCACCGGGGGCCGCCTCCTGAGTCGGCTTCCGACGTGGGTCAGGCGCCCAGCTCGCCGGCCTTCAGCTTGTCGACGAAGTCGGGGTTCGCCTTCAGCCACTCGGCGACAGCCGCCTCGTGGTCCTTGCCGGCGTAGTTCTCCTCACTGAACATGAGGTTCTCGAGCTCGGCGAGCTGCTCGTCGGTGAACACGAAGTTCTTCACGAGCTGGCTGAAGTTCGGCTTCTCCTCAGAGATGCCCTTTGTGCCGAAGCTGTAGATGAACTCTGCGTCACCCATGGCACCCTCCGGGTCCTCCAGATCCCGGATCGGGAACGCGTCGTACGCCCAGTGCGGCCGCCACAGCGTCACGGCGATGTTGTCGCCGTTGCTGGTGGCCCTCTTCAGCTCCGACAGCATGGCCGGGGTCGAGGACACGCGGAACTCCAGGTCGTCCAGCCCGTAGGTCGGGATGGCCTCGTCCTTGGTGACGCGGGTCAGGCCGGCGCCCGGTTCGATGCCGTACAGCACACCGCCGAAGTCGGATGCCGCGTCGTTCAGCTCGGCCAGCGACTTCACCGGCGCGTCCTCGTTCACGGCGATGGTGAGCTTGGCGTTGTCGTACCAGCAGCCGAGGCTCTCCAGGTCGCCGCCGTAGGTCGCGAGGTAGTCCTGATGGGTGATCGGCAGCCAGGTGTCGAAGCTGACATCGATGTCACCGTCCGCCAGCCCGGTATACATCGGCGCCGCGTCGTACTCCTTCATCGTCACGTCGTAGCCCATCGGCTCGAGGATCGCCTTGAACAGGTAGGAGGCTGCGTAGGACTCATCCCAGCCGTTGAAGACGCCGACGTTGACGGTCTTGACGTCCTCGCCGGTGCCCTCGGGGTCCGGGATCGCCTTGACGCCTTCGGTCATGTCGCAGTTGGCCCAGTCGGAGGGGGCGGCCTGGTTCGACGTGCCTCCCCCGTCCTCCTTCGACCCGGAGCCGGTGTTGGAGGCGCCGCACGCACTGAGTACGAGGCCTCCTGCCAGCAGTCCGGCGGTCAGGGCGACCAGCTTGGTTCGGCGCAATGGATTTCCTTTCCTAGACAACACTTCTCCGCCCGCGTTGGCGCTGCGAACCGCAGTCCCATTCGACCCAAGGACGAGACCGGGGACGACGTCACGCCGCCTTCACGCGCTCAGCGCGCGCGACGGGCGCCCGGTCACCCAGCGCGGCCACCAGGCGGTCGAGGTAGATGGCGAGGATGACGACGGCCAGCCCGGCCTCGACGCCCTGCGCGACGTTGATGCGGTTGAGGGCGCTGAGCACCTCACCGCCCAGGCCGCTCGCCCCGACCATCGCCGCGAGGACGACCATCGACAACGCGAGCATGATCACCTGGTTGATGCCGGCCATGATCGTGGGAAGGGCCAGCGGCAGTTGGATCTGGCGCAGGATGCGCGAAGGTGCGGCACCGAACGCGTAGCCGGCCTCCACGACCTCCGCGTCGACACGGCGGATGGCCAGCTCCGTGAGACGTACACCCGGCGGCATGGCGAACACGACAGTGGCGACCATGCCGGGCACCGCGCCGATACCGAATGCCGCCAGGGTGGGGATGAGGTAGACCAGCGCGGGCATCGTCTGCATGAGGTCCAGCACCGGACGCAGCACCCGGCTGACGGCTTCCGACCGTGCGGCCCAGATGCCCAGTGGCACAGCGATAAGCACCGACAGCCCGGCGGCCAACAGCACGAGGGCGAGCGTGTCCATGGCTGTCACCCACTGGTCGAGCGCGCGGATCACGTAGAAGCCGATGACGGTGAACAACGCGAACTTCCAGGACCGCAGCCACCAGCCGATCGCCCCGAAGACCACGATCATGATCAGGAATGACGGTGTGGCCAGCACGTAGGCAAGCCCCTCGTAGGTAGCCGACAGGCCGGCGTCGATCCCGCCGAGCAGGGCGGAGAAGGCGTCGGTGAACCAGTCGGTGAAGTCGGAGACCCAGTCGCCCAGCGGCAACCGCGGGTTCACCGGATCGAACGTGGACCCGTTCATCGCCGCGTCTCCTCTCCTGCGGCGATCAGGTCGTCGTCGTGACCGTGCGCGACCACTGCGGGTGCGCCGTCCCGGTCCTCGTTGGCAGGCGCCTCCTCGCCGGCGCCCGGCTGCTCGGAACCGTTCGCGGTCCCGTTGCCGGCACTGAGGCTGGCCATGGCGGCCAGCAGGGTCACCCGCGGTATGACGCCCCGCAGCCGGCCCGCGTCGTCCAGCACGGCCAGTGGCAGCGGGGACTCCAGGGCGGGAGCGAACAGCTCGGCGAGAGTTGTTGTCTGGGAGACCGACTCGAAATCCGCGCTGATGATGGACTCCAGGTTCCGCTCCCCCCGCTTGAGCGCGGCGAGCGCGTCGGAGTCCTCGACGATGCCGCGCATGTGGCGGTCACGTCCGACGACGAACGTTGCGCTGACCTGCCGTTCACGCATGGTGTGCAGCGCGGCTCGCGGCCCGGCGTTGAAGCCGACGACGGCCTGTGGGGGCTCCATGACGCTCGCAGCGGTGAGCACTCGGGTGCGGTCGACGTCGGCGACGAACTGCGCGACGTAGTCGTTCGCCGGGTCGTTGAGGATCTCCTCGCCGGTGCCGATCTGCACGATGCGGCCGTCGCGCATCACGGCGATGCGGTCGCCGAGGTGCATGGCCTCGTTCAGGTCATGGGTGATGAAGACGATCGTCTTGCCGAGCTGCTGCTGCAGCTCGATCAGCTGCTCCTGCATCTCACGCCGGATCAGCGGGTCGAGGGCGCTGAACGCCTCGTCCATGAGCAGGATGTCCGTCTCGGCAGCGAGCGCGCGGGCGAGACCGACCCGTTGCTTCATGCCGCCGGACAGCTGGGAGGGAAACCTGTCGCCCCATCCACCAAGGCCCACGAGTTCGAGCGCCTCGGCGGCCCGCCGGTCCCGCTCCTCCTTCTCGACACCCTGGATGTCAAGGGCATAGGCGGCGTTCTGCCGCACCGTTCGGTGCGGCAGCAGGGCGAAGTGCTGGAAGACCATGCTGATCTTCTGCCGGCGTACCGCCCGCAGCTGTTTCGCCGGGATCCCCGAGATGTCGGTGCCGTCCACGCAGACATGACCCGCCGTCGGCTCCAGGAGCCCGTTGAGCATCCGGATCAGGGTCGACTTGCCGGAGCCGGACAGGCCCATGACGACGAAGATCTCGCCCGGCTCGACCTCGAAGGACGCGTCGATGACCGCAGCCGTAGCGCCCATCTTCGTGACTTCATCCCGGCTGGCTCCTGCTTCGAGCCGGCGGACCGCGTCGTCCGCGCGACGACCGAACACCTTGTACAAACCCTGTGCGCTGACGGCAGCCACAGGCACGCTCCCATCCGTCGTTCTGCCAGCTCATCGAGCAACGCACCGGAGATCCGGGCAAGGACCGGTGTCCGTGCCTGAAGAAGGCAGGCGGACAGGCCGGTAGGCCACACGACGAGCCGAAGCAGAGGCGGGGCATGCGCACGCTCGCTCACGAGCGGACTCCGATCGGCGAAGTCGCCGCACTACAAACTTCAAGGAACCAGCGACCGGGCAGCCCCGCCCACGTCGTAGTTCCGTACGACCGTAACGAATGTGGTGTCGGATTCAAACCTGAAGGCGGCTTTGCGACCTTTTTGTGACCTGGCCCACGAGGACCGGGCGGGCCGGCGGCGGTGCGTCGGCTATCCTTTCCGTTGCGTTCGTCGGGCGACTCGTTCGTGGTCGTCTGCGCGTCGTGCGGGTGTAGTTCAATGGCAGAACATCAGCTTCCCAAGCTGATAGTGCGG
>JASBSH010000097.1 GCA_030149025.1 Actinomycetales bacterium
GAGCGTGTAGAGCGGCTGCCCGCCGGTCTGGCGCCACAGGGCCTCTCGGAACTCGGGCCCGAGGTCGTTGGGCTCGGCGTCCAGGCAGCTGTCGAGGAAGGCGCGCGCGTCGGCGCGCGCGAGGGCGATCACGGCGTCTCCGTACTGCCGCTCGATCTCGTGCACCGCGGCTTGCAGCGGATGTGGCGGAGCGCCCGCGGTGGTCCCCAGGTCGGCAGCCCGGTAGGCCCCCACCAGGAGCACGCGGTGGCCCGGCGCCGACCGGGTCAGGTGCAGCATCACGTCGACCGAGCTGCGGTCCGCCCACTGCAGGTCATCGAGCAGCAGCAGCAACGGGACACGGGACGCGACCGCCAGCAGGGCGCGCACCACCTCGGCGCGAAAGGCCTCGCCCATGGCCGGACCGACGCTGGCGCCGACCGGCGAACCGAAGGACGCCGCACCGGGTCCGATGGGTCGGCCGGCCGTTCCGGTCGCCGCGTCGCGGGTGCCGGGGGCCTGGACCAGGACGTCCAGGAGCCTGGGGCTGTGCTCCGCTAGGGCGGCACGCGCGGCTTCCGACACGGCGTCGTGTCGCGCGGCGCGCGCCTCCACGAAGCCGTCTCCGAAGGCGAGGCCTCGCGCCTCGCCGGCCAGCTGGCCGAGGATCTCGCGGAAGGGCAGCAGCGGATCGCCCGCGCCCGTGTAGGCGTTGCACGTACCCGTGGCGACGGCGAGATCCGGATGTGCAGCGATGGCCCGCCGTGCGAAGGCGGTCATCAGCGCGGTCTTGCCCTGGCCGGGTTCGCCCTCGATGAGGACCACCCCACCGTGCCCGTGCAGGGCGCCGTCGAGCGCCTCGTGAAGCCGAGCCATCTCGGCCTCGCGGGCGTGGAAGGCGTTCGTCGGCAGGCCGGCAGGCGCCTCAAGCACTCGCCGACCCGCAGCCCCGCGCGCATCCCCGGAACCCGGGGGTTCCGCCGGTGTAGCCGGCCTGCCTGCCGGCGCGGGGTCGAGACCGACCTTCGGGTGGCCCCCCAGGCTGAGCCACGGCCGCTGCAGGTCGGGTTCGGCCCGCTCCGGCGGCGCGTCGGTCCACCCGGCTCGGGCGAAGCGCACGAAGGCGTCGTGCTCGGCGTCGGCGATGCCCACGACCCTGGCGATGGCGCCGGCGACCTGTTTGGAGGGCCGCCGTTCGTCGGCTTCCAGCTTCCGGATGGTGCCGGGAGAGCAGCCTACGCGTCGGGCGAGCTCTTTCTGGGTGAGGTCGTGGGCCTTGCGCCAGCGCCTTAGCCAACGGCCGAACACAACGTCGTCGTGCGAGGTATCCACGCTCACCCGTCCCCCGGAGAAGCCTTGCCCACGGTCCGTGGGCGCGATTGTAGCACCGCAGCGCGACCACACTGAACCTCGCGAGGCGCCGCCCAGCACGAGGTCCTCGTTCCACAGCACCATCTGCGTGCTGGAAGGGCTCCTGCAGTACGAGCTGGTGCGGCCGAACCGCGGCGAGGACGGCCGCTGGCCGCTGCAGGTCACGCACGACGACCAGTACCCGCGAGATCTGGGCGAGGCACCCGGCAGACCCAGCCGCTGGATCACGCTCCGCGCGCTGCGGGTGCTGAGGTGGTACGAGGGGCGCCAGGGCTAGGCCGTAGCCGCGTCCGTAGGCTCGTACGCCGAGGTCGTCCCACGCACGGACGTCCCGTGGGGAGCACCCTCGGGGGGAGGGGGCACCCCGCGCCCTTGACCTGCGTCAAGGACGGCCGCTCGGCGACCCTCCATGATCGGGGTGCGGGTGAGCCGCCGCAGCAGGCGACCCCGACCGATGGCTGGCACAGACGCTATGGCTCAGAGACTCCTCTTCGACACGCCCCTGCGCGTTACCGACGGCGCCTCGAAGGCTCATGGACACTCCGAGCAGGGCGCGGGGCCGGAGCCCGCGGAGACACGGTGACACGCCCGCCCCGGATCGTCGTGGCCTACGGAAGTACCTTCGGCGACACGGCCGATGCGGCGGAACGCATCGTCACCATGCTGGAGGAGCACACGGGCGCTCGACCGTGGCTGATGGACATCGCGCACCACGAGGTCCGCGAGCTCGACGCCTTCGACGTCCTGGTTCTGGGCTGCTCCACCTGGAACGTCGGAGAGGTGCAGAGCGACTGGGCCGCGAAGCTGAACGACCTCGACGCACTCGACCTGCATGGTAAGAGGGTCGGCCTGTTCGGCTCCGGAGACCAGCTCGGTTACCCCGACACCTACGTGGACGCCCTGGGCATCCTCGCCCAGCGGGTCGAGGCCCGCGGCGCAGAGCTGGTCGGCCTATGGCCGATCGTTGGGTACGAGCACCAGGCATCGCTCGCACAACGCGCGTGCCGCTTCGTGGGGTTGGCGCTGGACGATACGAGCCAAGGGGACCGGACCCCCTCTCGAATCGAAGGGTGGGTGACGCAGCTCGTCGAGGAGCTCGACCTCTGGGGCCCCCGTGGAACCGAGCAGCTCCCGACGGCCGCTCATTGACCACGGCGTGCACGGCCGTCCACGGTGCGGCGCCCTCCGGTAGGCCCGAGCGGACGCGGTTGGCTGAGCCGGCATCCTCTCGATCCGGACGCACCACACCTCGGGACCGCCACCCAAGGCGTCGCACGTGAGCACCACGTGGAGTCCAGCCGACGAGGCTCACGCCGGTGACCCTGCATGGGTCACGGCACGATGGGCGTCAAGCTCCAGGTCATGGTGGCGGTACCCATGTTCTGAGGTCCCCCGACCACGTTGTCGAGATCGTAGGAGAGCCCCAAACCGGTCTGCCCGTCCAACGACACGTAGGTCTGGCCCTGCCACGTGTAGATGGGCAGGTCGGCCTGCCCCTGCAATGCCGTCGTGTCGGTGAAGGGCAGCGCAAGGTCGATGTCCGCGATGAGGGTGGAGCCCGAGTAGGCCGGCGCGTCGGACGAGGTGACCGTTACGGAGCTGTCGGGAACGATGTGCATCGTGACGGTGCAGATCCCGGATGTGGCCGAGACCTGGATGCTGATGCTCCCAGCCCGGGAGTCCAGCGCATCTCCGGTGACGGAGATGGTGTGCGTCACCCCGGTGCCGTCCACCCAGCTCTCATCGTCCTGGTAGGCGAAGCTCGCGCCGTTGGGGACCAGCTCACCCGACCACTCCGGCGGATCGGTGTTCGATACCCCGTCGAGGACGACCGTTCCGCTGAAGGACCGCCGGACGCTGACGCTCTTGCCGAGCGTCCCCCCGGTTCCGGACCCTTGATAGGCGAAGCTCATCGTGCCCTGCCAACCCGCCACCTGGCTCGTATCGACACACGCCTGCGCAGCGGTGCTGGTGACCGGCAGCGACTTGACCGTCGTGCCGGCCCCGTCGGTCACTGCCAGCGCAGGGCTGAAGCTTCCCGTGCGGGTGTAGCGATAGGTGACCGATCCCGACACCCCGCAGTTCGAGACGGTGTGTACCGGCGTTCCGTCGCCCGGATCGAAGGTGCATGTGAGAGACCCCGAGGCCGGGTCGAAACCGCTCCAGGTGAACGTGACGTCGAAGGGCGCGACACCCTGCGTCGCGCTGGCGGTGAAGGTCCAGTCGACGGGGACCCTGGCGGTGACCACCTTCTTGGTGCCTACGATGGACAGCGAC
>JASBSH010000121.1 GCA_030149025.1 Actinomycetales bacterium
CGGACCGACACAACACCATCGGGTCGTCATCGGAGGAGAAGACCGAGGACCACGCTCAGGACACGGCAACCAACTCCGGCGCCGCTACCGAGCAGACCGCGACCCGTTGCGGTCAACCAACTGCGTGGAAATCCGCGTTAGCTTAGCTGGGAGGTTGCGGCGGGTGTTGCTGGTCGCGATCAAGGCAATCGGCTGCTCCTTGGCGGCGGCGAACCGCTCTCGGCGGACCTTCGGGGTCACAGATGCCCGTGAGTGTTGTTGATCACCTGCGGAGGGCCGTGATGCGGTCGATCCGTTATCCGGGCGAGAACCTCCCCGACCACCGGGGGGCGTCGGAGGCCAGCACCAGCAGGTCCTCGTCGGTGGTGCGGGCGGCGACCGGTGCGGCCAGCTACGCCTCGGCCGGCTCCCACTCGATCGTCCCGTCGGCGACCAGGTCGTCGAGCTGCGCCAGCGAGCCGACGTCCGGCTCGACCACGTGGCTCGGCTGGTCGCGGCTTGGTCGTCGTGGCCACCCGAGCCGGACGGACGTTCGAAAGGCTAGTGGATGCCCTGATAACGCAGCCGTGCACTGCTCGCTTTGACCGGCCTAGGGTGGCGGGATGTTGATCGCCTTCTCAGTCGCGCCGTCGGGAACCGGGGACTCCGTCAGCGAGGCGGTCGCGGACGCGGTCCGCGTGGTCCGCGAGTCGGGCCTTCCCAACCACACCGACGCGATGTTCACGACCATCGAAGGTGAGTGGGACGAGTGCATGGACGTCGTCCGCCGTGCGTGTGAGGCGGTCGGTCGGCACGGGGCCCGGGTCTCGCTGGTGCTGAAGGCGGACATCCGCCCGGGCCGCACCGGCGAGCTGACCGGCAAGGTCGAGCGCCTCGAGGCCGCCCTCGAACGGGGACAGTGACGACCGCGGCGGTGACCGTGCGCCCGGCGCACGCCGAGGACGCGCCGCAACTGGGCGTCGTCCACGTCCGAGTCTGGAGGGAGACCTACCGGGGTCAGATGCCGGACTCGTTCCTCGATGGCTTGGATGCAGAACGCAGCAGCACGATGTGGCGGCAGATCATCGCGCGAGCGGAAGACCCGGCCTCAGCCCTGTGCATTCTCGTGGCGGAGTCGGAGGGGAATATCGTCGGATTCGCCTCCTCCGGCTCGCCAAGGGATGACAGTCCCGTCCGGCCGCTGGAGCTGCATGCTTTGAATGTCGTCGCGTCCCAGTACGGGACCGGCGTCGCGAAGCGACTGCTGGACGCCTCCATCGGAGATGAACCGGCCTACCTGTGGGTCGCGGAAGGGAATGCGCGCGCCCGTCGGTTCTACGAGAAGAACGGCTTTCGCCTCGACGCCGGAATCAAGGACGACGAGCGCCTGGCGATCAGGGAGCGGCGCATGGTGCGCTGACCAACGCCAGGACCGATCACCGGGTTTGGGACCGGCGCGCCCGTCTGCCTAGTCTGGAACGCCCTGCCCAGTTCCGAGAGGACCTCGCCCGTTGAGCTTGACCATGCGTCGTGCCCTCGTCGCGCTGCTCGCCCTGCTCGGTGTCGTGTCGCTTGCGCTCGGCATCGCGGCGGGCACGGTATGGAGCGCCGCCGACACCGCGACCGCCCGCGTCTCCGTGAAGGACCCGGGGCTGGTGGTGACCACCGCTCCCGGTCTGCTGGAAGGTCTACCCGGCCGTGTGACGGTCACCGCGAAGAGCCAAGGCGGCGCTCCCGTCCTGCTCGCCATCGGCCGGGACCGCGACGTGCAGGCGTACGTCGACGGGATTCCGCACACGACCCTGACCGGCTTCGACAAGGCGGATCCCAACCGCATCACCGCCGAGACCTCAGCGGGCGCCGGACAGGACGGCGCCCAGCAACCCCAGCCGGCGCAACAACCCCAGATCCCCGACCCCGCCACCTCCGACCTGTGGGTCCAGAGCGAGAGCGGAAAGGGCTCGGCGACGCTTGTCCGTGAGCCGGACGAGCAGCAGGGCCGCTGGGTGCTCGTCGCCACCGGTGACGGGGCCACGGCGGCTCCGACCACGTTCACGTTCTCCTGGCCCCAAGAGGCCGGAAATCCCTGGACCGTGCCGCTGATCGCGATCGGCATCGTGCTCCTCGTCGCGGCTGCTGCGCTGGCAGCGCTGTTCTTCTGGTGGTACGCGGTCCGCCCGGCGAGGGCGCCCGCCCGCACGGTGCCCCCGCAACAACAAGCGCTCGAAGAGCAACAAGCGTCCGAGCAGCGTGAACCCGAGCCGCGCGAACCCGAACAGCAAGAACCGCAGCAGCAGAAGCCCGCGCACCAGAAGGAGACCCCGTGAACGCGCCGCGCACAAGGCGAGCGGGCCTCGCGAGCTGCGTGGCCGCCGTCCTCATCGTGCTGTCGGGCTGCGCGCAGCAGCAGTCACCGGAACTGCGTCCCGCCGCCCAGCAGACCGAGGTCCCGGTGATGACCGAACCGCAGGTCGACCGGGTGATGAACGAGGTCGCCGATGTCGTCGCCGCCGCGGACAAGGCAGGTGACGCGAAGCTCCTCGCCCCGCGGGTCGACGGCGCGGAGACGCAGCTGCGGCAGGCGCGCTACCTGATCCGCAGCAAACAGCCGAAGTACCCGGCTCCCAGCCCCGTGGGCACCGAACGGCTGGTGGACGCCGTCCCCGTCGACCAGCCTTGGCCCCGGTTCTTCTTCAGCGTGACCGAGCCGGCCCCGGACGCCGTCCCGCGCCTGCAGCTGCTGACCCAGCAGAACGCGCGGGTGCCGTACAAGCTGAGTGCGTCCGCAACCCTTCTGCCCGGCGTCACCCTGCCGCGCACGGCGGCGCCCGCGACCGGTGTGGAGGCGCTCCCCATCGATGACCAGACGGGTCTGAAGCTGTCACCGGTCCAGGCTGTCGGGCAGTACGCGGACGTGCTGACCAGCAACACAGGAAGCCGGTACGCGAACGCCTTCAGCGAGGACGCCTTCCGGAAGGCGGTCGTCGGCGAGCAGGACGCCGAGCGCAAGGCCGCCACCGAGACGTGCGAGGGGTGTTTCGACTACCAGGTCACCCACACGCCGCGCCAGAACTGGGTCTGGGCCATCCGCACAGTGGACGGCGGCGCGTTGGTCCTCGGCGTGGTCGACAGCACCCGCACGTTCACGGTAAAGAAGCAGGGGGCGAAGCTGCCGCTCACCCCGGAGCTTCAGGCGCTGAGCAGCAAGCAGGAGGCGACGAAGTCCGCCGAGATCACCTCGGTCGAGGTGGTGGCCATGCACGTGCCGGCCGCCGACAGCAAGCAACCGGTGCAGGTGGTCGCCGCCGATCGGGGACCGGTGAAGGCCACCGCCTCCTGAGCCTGACAGGCTTGACTCAGCACAACACTGAGCACAACACGACTGGACACAGGCAGGACGAACAGGAGCACGCGATGAGCCAGGGTCCCAACGGCGGGCAGCGGATCAACCTCCGCGGCGCAGTCGACCTGTCCGGTCTCGCTCGCAGCGGGGCGGGCGCCTCAGGACCAACGGGGACGACGACACGCACGCCCGGCGCTCCGGCTGCGGCGGGTGCCCCCTCAGAAGGGTTCACGGGGCCGATCGTCGACGTCACCGATGCGACGTTCGCCGAGGTCGTGCAGCTGTCGATGAACGTCCCCGTGGTCGTTGACCTCTGGGCGACGTGGTGCGGGCCGTGCAAGCAGCTCAGTCCGATCCTGGAGAAGCTCGCGACGGAGGCCCAGGGGGCATTCCTGCTGGCGAAGGTGGACGTCGACGTGAACCCGCAGATCTCCGCCGCCTTCGGCGTGCAGTCGATCCCGACGGTCGTCGCGATCCTCAAGGGCCAGCCGGTTCCGCTGTTCCAGGGCGCTCTGCCGGAGTCGCAGGTCAAGCAGGTCCTCGGTGAGCTGATGAAGGTGGCCGAGGCCAACGGTGTGACCGGGCGCGTGCCGGTGGGGGACGGCGCTGAGGCCGGCGACGTCGTCGAACCGGCCGAGGAGCCGCTGCCTCCGCTCCACCAGGAGGCCTACGACGCCATCGAGCGCGGCGACATGGACGCCGCCGCCGACGCCTACCGGCGCGCGATCGCACAGGACCCGGGCGACGCCATGGCGAAGGCCGGCCTCGGGCAGGTGGACCTGCTGCGACGCACCGCCGGGGCCGACCCGGCCAAGTGCCGGGCGGCCGCCGCCGACAACCCGGACGACCTCGAAGCGCAGATGCTGTGCGCCGACCTGGACGTGCTCGGCGGGCACGTCGAGGACGCGTTCTCCCGCCTCATCGACGTCGTGCGTCGCACCAGCGGTGACGAGCGCGAGGAGGTGCGGGTCCGGCTGGTGGAGCTGTTCGACGTGGTGGGCTCCGACGACCCCCGTGTGTCAGCGGCGCGCCGCGCGCTCGCCAGCGCCCTGTTCTGATCTGAGCGGCGGACCGCCGCTGCGGATGTAGCCCGCCCTGCGCATCTCAGCTGGAAGACCGCCCCACCGCTCACCGGCGTTACGCCGGAACCTGACATTGCGCCCGTAGGTTGCGGTCGAAACCGGTCCGACCGCAACCTACGGGCGCAATGACTCGCTGCTACGCAAAGCCGCCCTCCCTCCGCATGCAGAACTGCAAGATCACGGCGAGAGTCGGAGCCTCGAACCCGGAGCGCGCCGCCGTCAGCGGGTGGTTGGTGGCTCAGCGGGTGGTGGGGGTCAGCGGGTCAGTCGGTGTCTCCTCGGGCATGAGCCAGACGGCGCCGAGCGGCGGGACGCGCAGCGCAACCGAGGCCGGCCGCCCGTGCATCGGCACGTCCTCGGCCTCGACCCGCCCGAGGTTGCCCACGCCGCTGCCGCCGTACTGGGGGGCGTCGGTGTTGAGCACCTCCCGCCAGCCGCCGGCGTGCGGTAGCCCGACACGGTAGTTCTCCTGCGGGACCCCACCGAAGTTCACGATGCACGCCAGTGGCGGTCCGGACTTGCCGTACCGGAGGAAGGAGAAGACGTTGTTCTGCGCGTCGTTGGCGTCTATCCACTGGAAGCCATCGGGTGTGAAGTCCAGGTCCCAGAGCGCCGGTGTCTCCCGGTAGATCCGGTTCAGATCCACGACGAGGTCCTGCACACCGAGGTGCACGGGCTGGTCCAGCAACCACCAGTCGAGGCTGCGGGCCTCGGCCCACTCCGCCTCCTGGGCGAACTCCTGTCCCATGAACAACAGCTGCTTGCCCGGGTGGGCCCACATGAACGCCAGGTACGCCCGGAGGTTCGCCAGCTGCTGCCACCGGTCGCCCGGCATCTTCCGCAGCAGCGACCCCTTCCCGTAGACCACCTCGTCGTGGCTGATGGGCAGCACGAAGTTCTCGCTGAAGGCGTACATCAGGGAGAAGGTCATCCGGTGGTGGTTGTACTGGCGGTACATCGGGTCCTCCGCCATGTACCCGAGGCTGTCGTGCATCCAGCCCATGTTCCATTTCAGGCCGAACCCGAGACCGCCGAGATAGGTCGGCCGCGTGACTCCCGGCCAGGCCGTGGACTCCTCGGCGATGGTCACGACCCCAGGGACCCGCTTGTACGCCGTCGCGTTGAACTCCTTGAGGAAGTCG
>JASBSH010000122.1 GCA_030149025.1 Actinomycetales bacterium
CATCCTCACGAACAACCACGTCGTCAGCGGTGCCGGGTCGAACGCCGACATCCGGGTCGTCCTGTCCGACGGCCGCGTCTTCACCAAGGTGGAAGTCGTCGGCCTCGACCCCACGACCGACCTTGCCGTGATCCGGATCGCCAACCCGCCGTCGGAGCTCAAGCCGGCCACGCTTGGCGACTCATCCAAGGTCGTGCCGGGCCAGCCCGTTATGGCGGTGGGCAACCCGCTCGGGCTGTCCGACACGGTGACCACCGGCATCGTCAGCGCAGTGGACCGACCCGTCACCACCCAGGGGGAGTCGTCGGGCAACCCGTTCCAGCCGAGCACGGCTGAACCGGTCGTCACCAACGCCATCCAGACCGACGCGGCCATCAACCCGGGCAACTCCGGGGGTGCGCTGGTCGACTCGACCGGCACGGTGATCGGCATCAACTCCGCGATCGCGAGCACCGGTGGAAGCGGCGGGCAAGCCGGCAACATCGGAGTCGGGTTCGCGATCCCGATCAACGAAGCGAAGCGGATCGCCGACGAGCTGATCCGGAACGGCAGCGCCCAGAACTCGATCCTGGGCGTCCGGCTGCAGGACGGGCTGGTGCAGGCGGGAGGCGCCACCCGCCAGGCCGCGACGATCGTCTCGGTGTCGGCTGGCACGCCGGCCGAGAAGGCCGGGCTCCAGGACGGCGATGCGGTCATTCAGGTGGACGCCGACCCGGTCACCGGTGCTGAGAGCCTCACTGCCCAGATCCGCGAGCGGGCACCGGGCACGAAGGTCGAGCTCACCGTCGTCCGCGACGGCAACACCCAGAAGGTCTCGGTCACCCTCGGCAGCCGCGGCGACTGACGAGAACCTCCCTACCACCGCCTCCGGTCCTGGGTCATATCCCCCGATGCACCCTCGACCGGAGGCGGTTTCCACTGTGTCCGGCGCTGTTGTGCCCGGCGCTGTTCGCCACGGTGGTCGGGCAGACTCTTCCCGTGGCGCACCACGCGGGGCACCTGCTGCCCGCCTTCGTCAGCACCTGCGGCGAGGCGGGCGCCAGGGCTCCGATGGCCGACATCGAGGGTGCCGGGATGGACCTGCTCCAGCGCTACTCGGCGAAGGGGCGTGGGTACCACGACACCGAGCACCTGGCGGAGGTGCTGGCGGGCCTCGACGGGCTCGGCAGCGGGACGCCGGAGGTCCGGCTCGCGGCGTGGTTCCACGACGCGGTCTACGACGGGGCACCCGGGCGGGACGAAGAGCGGTCAGCGGCTCTCGCCGTCCGGGTGCTCTCGGCCCTGAATGTGCCGTCGGAGACGGCGCAACGCGTGCACGACCTGGTGCTCGTCACAGCCCACCACGCGCCGGATGGCGGGGACGAGGCGGCGGCGCTGCTCTGCGACGCCGACCTCGCGATCCTCGCCGCCGGCCCGGACCGCTACGCGCGTTACGTCGCGGGGGTGCGCAAGGACTACGGCCACCTGGACGACGACACCTTCGCCCGCGGTCGTACTGCGGTCCTCGAGTCGCTGCTCGCCCGGCCCCACCTGTTCGCCACGGCCGAGGGACGGGAGCGCTGGGAGCGACGGGCGCGCGGGAACGTCACCGCCGAACTCCGCCAGCTCAAGGCTGTGGAAAGCGGCGGTTAGCGGTCGTTTGCAGCCGTTAGCCTCTCATGAAGTCAGTTGGTCGAATCAGGAGAGGTGCAGGGTATGAGCCGGTTCGAGGTGGACAGCGCTCGCGTCGCGGAGGCGAGCGCCGCGGTCAAGGGGTCGATCGTCGCGATCAACTCGGAGGTCGACCGGATGATGCGGAACCTGATGGATCTACAGGGCAGCTGGCGGGGCCAGGCGTCGGACCAGTTCCAGTTCGTGGCGAACGACTGGCGGGCGACGCAGGAGCGGGTCCGTCAGTCGCTCGAGGGCATCAACGCAGCACTGATGTCTGCAGCGAACGCCTACGCGGAGGTGGAGCAGTACAACCTGCGGATGTTCGGCCGGTAGCCCGTCCTCGACGGGCGTCAGGAGTGGGACAGCGGTGAGCGCGTGGTCTGCCGGGCGCTCGTGCGGCGCTGCCAGTCCGTGAGCCAGGGCTGGATCTGGTGGGCGCGCAGCGGCCGGGCGACGAGGTAGCCCTGCATCACGTCGCACCCCATCGTCTGGAGGGCGTCGCGCGCGGTCTCGTGCTCGACGCCCTCCGCGACCACGGTGAGGTCGAGGGTGTGCGCGAGCTCGACGATGGCACGGACGATTGCCCGTGCTCCCTGGTCCGTCACCATCGGGATCACGAATGACTTGTCGATCTTGACCTCGTCCAGCGGCAACCGCTGGAGGTACGCGAGCGCGGAGTAGCCGGTGCCGAAGTCGTCGACGGAGAGCCGGACGCCGATCTCCCGCAGCTCGTGCAGGGCGCGCTGCGCGGCCTGGGGGTCCGCCATCAGGCTGCTCTCGGTGATCTCGAGGGTCAGCAGGTGAGCGGGTACGCCAGTGCCCGCGAGCAGCTCGTTGACAACGGCCGGCAGGTCCGGCTCGACCAGCCTGCGGGGGGACAGGTTGACGGCGATCCCCAGGTGCTGCTCGCTTTCGGACCGCTGCCGGTTCCAGCTGGCCGCTGTCTGGAGCGCTTGGCGAAGCGCGACGTGGGTGAGCCGGCCCACAAGGCCGGTCTGCTCGGCGAGCGGGATGAACTGGTCAGGCATCACCATGCCGCGTTCGGGGTGGTTCCAGCGAGCCAGCCCTTCGAAGCCGGTGACCTGACCGGTGTCCATGCTCACCTTGGGCTGGTAGTGCAGGTCGATCTGGCCCTCGTCCATCGCCCGGCGGAGCTCTCCCGCAAGAGCGAGGCGCTGGCGGCTGCTCGTGTCGTCGGACCGGCGGTAGCGAGCGATCCCGTGTGAGCTGCGCTTCGCCGAGTACATGGCGACGTCGGCGTGCTTCAGGACGGTGTCCGGGTCGTGCCCGTCCTGGGGGACCAGCGCGACTCCGACCGAGACGCTGACCTCGAGGAAGGTGCCCTGCACCTCGAAGGTGCCGGTCAGTCCGGTACGGGCGACCTCGGCCGCACGGAGCGCCTCCTCAGCTGAGGAGCACTCCGGCAGCAGGACGGCGAACTCGTCGCCGCCGAGGCGCGCGACGGTGGCTCCTGGTGGCACGTAGGCCTGCAGTCGGGCAGCGACCTGCTGCAGGAGGAGGTCACCCACGCCGTGGCCCAGGGCGTCGTTGACCTCGCGGAAGCGGTCAAGGTCCAGCAGCAGCACGGCCGCCTGGCACTGCTCGCTGTCTTCGTCAAACGGCATCCGCGACCGCTTCGCCAGGGGCGATGCGGTGATGGGCAGCTCCTGGAGGCGGTTGGCCAGTCGGTTCTGGAACCGGTTCCGGTTCGGCAGCCCGGTCACATTGTCGTGGTGGGCGTCGTGGCGGAGCTGCTCCATCAAGCGGTCGTTGTGCCAGAGGACCTCGGCGTGCGCCACGATCGTCTGCAGCAGCTTGAGGTCATCCTGCGTGAACGTGCTGGCCTCACCCAGGCGGTTGGCCACCTGCAGAACGCCGATGACCTGGTTGCGGTCACGGATCGGCACGAGCATCGCGTCCCGGACGCCGTTGTGCGCCAGCCAGTGCCGCATCAGCGGGTCTCGGGGATTGCGCTCGATAAGCAGTGGTTCGCCTGCGGGGACGAGTGGCAGCCCGTCGAGCTCGGGCTGCAGGCGCAGCACCGCGGACTCAGCCTGCAGCAGGTCGCGTGCCTGCTGGAGCAGACCGTTGATGACGTCGTCACTGGACTCCGTGGTGTCCACGGTCTGCGTGAACGAGAAGAGCTGGCCGAGGTCGGTGTGCCGGCGGAGCAGGGCGTAGTACGCGCGGTGAACCAGTGAGAGGACGGCGACCAACACCCCGAGCAGCCCCACGCCAAGAATCGACTCCCTGAGCGTGATGACACTCATGAGGGCGATGGTGGTACACACGGCCCCGGAGGCCGTGACCGAGAGGAGCATCCGGCGTAGGTCTGTGCGTGACGGCGGGCCTTGTAACAACTTCATCGCCCCGGCCACCGCGAAGGCTCCCGCCGCATCTACCGCGAAAGCCGCAACGTAGGCGATAAGCCAGTCCCGAGGCGCGCGACCGTCCCCCGCTCCCAGCCAACCGAAGATGGCGGCGGCAATCCCGACCTCGCCTGCATATAAGCCAACATTGAAAAGCATCTTCGCCGGTTGCGGACGCCGCAACGAGAACGCGAACCCCGCAGCGAAGAGCCTCGCTGCTAGCACCCACCAGGCGGGGAGAACAAAGAGGCCGAGGACCAGCGGCAGGTCACTGATCATGACGGAGTGAGCCTGCCGCCGGACCTCAATATGAAATTGGCTCATCTCCGAAATGAGATACAGCAGCGTGACCGCAACGGCCATCGTCACCGTGAACGGTGGGTCATTCTCTGCCCGGCTGCCGAAGTAGACGGCTAGCAGCCCCGCTATAGCGAGTGCGCAGCCAAGAAGCGCAGTTCGAACCGCAGTCGGCCGCAGCACCTCCGTTGTGGTCACGCGCTCCCGCAATCTGGTTAGTCGGAGCCACGCAGCGGCTCTCAGGGAATCTCAGGTCAGGGAGGAGCCGGTCAGGGAGGAGCCGGTCAGGGAGGAGCCGGTCAGGGAGGAGCCGGTCAGGGAGGAGACAGAGGTGGAGCACCCGGTGGGGGACGAGGCGGTGGTGGAGGAGGCGGTGGGGGGGGAGC
>JASBSH010000137.1 GCA_030149025.1 Actinomycetales bacterium
ATGCTGGGCTCGGGCGTCGCGGTCTCGGTCGCCGTCGGCTCCGGACTCTTCGACTCGGACTGCGACGGCTCAGGCTGGGTCGTCGTCTCGGTGGGGGTCGGCGTCCGCGTCGTCTCCGTCGGGGTCGGCGTGTCTGTAGCCGTCTCCCGCGGTGTCGGGGTCGAGGTCGCCGTCCTGGTCGGCTCGGGCACCTTACCGACCCAGGCCGGCCCCGGGAACGACTCGACGTCCATGCCATCCATGGCCGCCTTCATGAACGCCGTCCAGATTCGCACGGGGTACGAACCGCCGGTGATCTCGCGGCCGGCGTAGCTGGGCATCTCCAGCACCTCGCCGTTCTCACCCTCGTTGTAGAGAGCCACGGACGCGGCCAGCTGCGGGGTGTAGCCGACGAACCAGGCCGACTTGTTGTCCGACGAGGTACCGGTCTTGCCGGCGGTAGGCCGCCCGAGTGCCTGCGCATAGCTGCCGGAACCGCCCTTCACCACCCCTTGCAGGGCGTAGGTGGCGTCGGCCATGACGTCCTCGTCGAACACCTTCGTGCCCTTGGTGTCGGGCTTGTAGACCTCCTGCTCCCCACGACCCACCGACGCCACCACGTGCGGCGTGCGGTTCACACCCTGGGCCGCGAAGGTGGCGTAGGCGTGCGCCATGTCGATGGGGCGCGGCGAGGAGGTGCCCAGCACGTTCGCCAGGTTCGGCTCCAGCCCTTGGGTGTCCTTCGGCAGCCCGGCACGGATCGCGACGTCCATCGTCTTGTCCGGCCCGACCTTCTCGTTCAACCCCACGTACACGGTGTTGACCGAGCTCGCGGTCGCCTTCAGCAGGTCGATGTAGCCGTAGCTGGCACCGGCGAAGTTCCGCACGGGACGCTCGAAACCCGGGAACGGCTGAGCGTTGCGTCCGTCGAACCGGGTCCGCAGCGAGACGCCGTCCTCGAGCGCCGCGACAAGGGCGAACGGCTTGAAGCTCGACCCGGCCTGGGCGATGTCCTGGGTGGCGGCGTTGCGCTGGCGCTTGAGGTAGTCCGGGCCGCCGTACATGGCCCGGACGCCACCGGTCTTGGGGTCGATCGCGATGAGCGCGGCGCGCAGGGTCTCCGGGCGGTTCTTCTGCGGGTAGGCGTCCTCGTTTGCGATCGCCTCGACGGCCGCCTTCTGGGCGCCTGAGTCGATGGTGGTCACGATCCGCAGCCCACCGCCTTCCAGGTCCGCCTCGGTCAGCTCCGTCCGCGAAAGAATCTCGTCACGGACTGTGGCGAGGATGTACCCCTTCGGCCCGCGGAAGACCTCGTCCTTCTTGGGCTCGACCGTCTCGGGGAACTGCGCCGCCGCGCGCGTGCCGGCGTCCATGAAACCGAGCTCGACCTCAGCGTCGAGCACGTAGTTCCACCGCTGCTCCGCCTTTGTCGGGTTGTTGCGCGGGTCCCAGCTGTTCGGGGCGGGCACGATACCGGCGAGCAGGGCGCTCTGTTCCGGCGTCAGGTCCTTCACGTCCACGCCGAAGTACGCCTGCGCGGCAGTCTGGATCCCGTAGGCCCCGCGCCCGAAGTAGATCGTGTTGAGGTAGTTGGTGAGGATCTCGTCCTTGCTCAGCTGCTGGTCGATCTTGATGGCGATGAACGCTTCCTGGATCTTTCGCTTGTAGCTCTGCTCGGGGTCCAGGTAGTAGTTCTTCACGTACTGCTGCGTGATCGTCGACCCGCCCTGGGTCGAGTTGCCGCGCAGGTTCGACCAGAAGGCACGGGCGATACCGGACGGCGAGATCCCCCGGTTCTCGTAGAACGTGCGGTCCTCAGCGGCGACGAACGCCTGCTTGACGTTCTCGGGGATCTGGTCGCTCGTGAGCATCTGCCGGTTCTGGGCCGCGAACCGGCCGATCTCGGTCTTGCCGTCGGAGTAGTAGACGACGCTCGTCTCGGTCTGCGCGGCCCGGTTCGGGTCCGGGACCGTGGTCTGCGAGTACCCGTACGCGAAGGCGCCGACCCCCAGGGCGACGACTAGCAGGAACAGGCCGGTGACGAGCTTCCAGGACGGTAGCCAGCGCCGGATCCCCCGTTTCCCGTACCGCGGGTAGTCGATCAGCCGCCGACGGGGCGGTCGGCTCTGCCTGCGCGGGTTCTGGTGTGGACCTGCCACTGGCCTGCCTTCGTCGGACTGTCGTCGGTCGTCTCTGGTCGGGTGCGATGCTCAGGCGTCGATCGAGCACGCGCCAACGGACCAGTATGCGGGCTCGCAGCCCCGAACATGGACGTCGGCCACGCAGGCAGCGCGCGGATCATCGCGTCTCGAGGTGGAGCCGAGGTGGTTCGTGCAGACCGAGGTCTGCCACGAACCGGGCGGTCGGCGACGTGCACGTCGCACCATACGAACGTGGACCCGGTGAGGTCTGTTCCCGGCGCCCGGGGATGGGTGCAGGCATGGGTGCAGCAAAAGCGTGTGGTGACGACACAATTCCTGCACCCACGGCTGCACCGACGCCCCCTGACCGGCAGTCCTCGACCATCCTTGATGGTGATCATGAAATCCCGGTTCACCTGGGCGCTCATTGCATCGGCGGCCCGTCGCGGACCGGTCGATCAGGTGTCTCCCGCGACGAGCTCGACTTCGTATCCGTGGGCGTCCTGGAGGTAGGCGGCGTAGTGCTGGCGTCCGCCTGCGTGCGGGTGGCTGTCGGGGAACATGAGCGTCCTGCCGTTCATGGGGGCTGCGGCAGCGATGGCGTCTACGCGGTC
>JASBSH010000142.1 GCA_030149025.1 Actinomycetales bacterium
GATCCGTCTGACCAGCTCTGCTTTCGCTGAGGGACAGCCCATTCCGGAGCGCTACACCTGCCGGGGGTCCGGTCAGTCGCCGCCGCTGCAGTGGTCGGGGGTTCCGGCCGGTTCCGCAGCGGTGGCGCTGGTGGTCACGGACCCGGACGCGCCCCGGGGCACCTTCGTCCACTGGGTGCTGTATGACCTGCCCGGCAAGGACGGCGGGCTGTCGGCGGGCCAGGTGCCGGCCGGTGCCCGGCAGGGGGAGAACAGCAGTGGGAAGAGCGGCTGGTACCCGCCGTGCCCGCCCAGCGGGACGCATCACTACGTGTTCACGGTGTATGCGTTGAACGAGGGGGGCTTGGGCGGCCGGCCCGAGTCGCAGCGGGGCCAAGGTTTGCTGGACGCGATCGTTGCGGCGACCACGGCCACCGGGACCCTGACCGGGACGGTCGCTGCCGGCTGATCCGGCTCTGGCTTCCCCCGCTAGTAGCCTGCGCCGCCAGGACGAGGAGAGGACGGCATGGAGCGGGAGCGGTTGGAGCGGGAGCGGTTGGACGCCGACGGCGAGCTGCGGGTGGTGGACCACGGGGACTTCGTGGAGGTGGTGTTCAACCGGCCGGAGCGCCACAACGCGTTCACCTCGCAAACCTACGAAGGCCTGTTGAGGCTGTGCTCAGCCCTGCGGGAGGACGACTCGGTAGGAGCCGTGGTCTTCCGCGGGGCGGGGGGCAAGGCGTTCGCCGCCGGGAACGAGATCTCGGAGTTCCGGACGACGGTCCATGACGGCGCAGCCGGCGTTGGGTACGAGGCCACCGTTCGCAGGGTGCTACGAGGGGTGGCGGAGCTACCCCAGGTGACCATCGCGGCGGTGAACGGGATCTGCGTCGGCGGGGGCCTCGCCTTGGCCACCCACTGCGACCTGAGGATCGCCACGAAGAAGTCCAGGTTCGGCTACCCCATCGCCAGGACGCTGGGAAACGCCCTGTCGGCCTCGATCGTCTACCGCTGCGCCGCGGTGTTCGGGGAGCCGCTGACGCGGGAGATGCTGCTGACTTCGCGGTTGGTAGATGCCGAGCGGGCGTACGCAGTGGGTGCCGTCATGGCGGTGGTGCCGCCGGAGCGGTTGCAGGCCGAGGTGGAACACGTCTTGGAGGGACTGCGCCTGGCAGCGCCGATGACCCTGCGAGCAACCAAGCACCAGCTGCTGCAGCGCTCGGACGCGCTGGAGGCGGCCCATCCGGACGACGAGGAGTGGCTGGCCCGCGTCTACGGGAGCGCCGACTTCGCCGAGGGGGTTCGGGCCTTCCTGGCCAAGGAGCAGCCCCGATTCACTGGTAGCTGACGCCGCGGGGGTCTCAGCCGCGGCGAGGGGTACCGGAGACGACCCCGTTCGTGCGTGGCGTCGTCCGGATCGGTGGCCTTCGGCCCGTTGTCACCGTCACCCGAACGCCCTAACGTGCCCAGCAGGTGCGAGGAGGGACGATGCCAGGACAGGAACCGACGCTGATCGCGTCCGTCCAGCGGGCGCTGAACCTGCTCGACGCGGTCGGTGAGTGCGACCGCCCGGTGCCGGCGAAGACGCTGGCCCGGCGGACGGGCATGCCGCTGGCGACGACGTACCACCTGCTGCGAACCCTGGTCCATGCCGGCTACCTGACCCGGGTCGAGGGCGCCGGCTATGTGCTGGGGGACCGGGTGACGGCACTGTCGGAGGGTCGAGGCGGTGCGGCAGCCCGGGTGGCGCGGTTCCGGCCGATCCTGGAGCAGCTGCACGACCAGCTGCATGCGGCGGCGTACGTGTCGATGCTCGACGACGGGGAGATCCGACTGGTCGACGTGGTCGACGGACCCACCACGCCGCGAGTGGACCTGTGGGTCGGCTTCGAGGACGCCGGTCACGCGACGGCTCTCGGCAAGGCGGTCCTTTCTGCGCT
Source organism: Actinomycetales bacterium (assembly GCA_030149025.1). Lineage (GTDB taxonomy): Bacteria > Actinomycetota > Actinomycetes > Actinomycetales > BWSM-131 > BWSM-131. Next base: position 1,920 of record JASBSH010000142.1, read on the forward strand.
GGAGGACGGCAACCGGAGGGAGTACCTCGGCCGGCACGACCTCATCGATCTGACACCGCACACGGTCACCGACCGGAACTCGCTGCTGCGCGAGCTGAGGGCCGGTGCCGACTTCGCCGTGGACAAGCAGGAGTACGCACTGGGGACGGCGTGTGTGGCTGCGGCGGCGCCGTCCAGGTCGATGGCGGCGGCGGTGGCGGTGTCCGTGCCTGCGCACCGTCTGGACCGGGTGCTGGAAAGGGCCGACGTCCTGCGCCGGGCTGCGCACCTGGTCGCGCTGGCCGGACCGTGATGGGAACGCGCGGTCGTTGTCACCATCTGAACTTCTGACTGTTGATCTCGCGCTGAGGCGGGCGGAAAGTCGAGGGGAGGACTTCCGGACGTCTGGAGGCAGGAGATGACCACACAGGCACCTGGCCGACCCACACCCCCCGAGCAGCGACCGCCGGAACAGCCGGGGCTACCGCACACTCCGGACGACGAGACCCGTCTGGGGTTGTACCGCACGATGGTGCTGATCCGGACCTACGAGGAGGCGATCCTCCGGGAGTACCACGTCGACAAGGGGCCGGGCTTCGACATCGGCAAGGGACTGATCCCGGGGGAGATGCACCTGTCCGCGGGCCAGGAACCGGTGGCGGCAGGTGTGTGCGCCCACCTCAGCACGGGGGATGCCGTGACGGCGACCCACCGGCCCCACCACCTGGCCATCGCCCACGGGGTGGACATGAACCGGATGACCGCCGAGATCTTCGGTCGGGAGACCGGCCTCGGAAGGGGGCGAGGCGGGCACATGCACCTGTTCGACCCCGATGTTCACTTCTCGTGCTCGGGGATCATCGCCGAGGGGTACCCCCCGGCGCTGGGGCAGGCGTTCGCCTTCCGCCGCAAGGGAACTGATCGGATCGCGGTGGCCGTGACCGGGGAGGGAGCGGCCAACCAGGGAGCGTTCCACGAGTCGCTGAACCTGGCCGTGCTCTGGAACCTGCCGGTGGTGTTCGTGGTGGAGGACAACGACTGGGGCATCTCGGTGCCGAGGTCTGTGTCCACGTGCGTGCCGTCGAACGCCACCAGGGCCGAGGCCTACGGGATGCCGGCGGAGCGGATCGAGGACAACGCGGTAGAGGCGATCTACGACGCGGCCGGGCGGGCCGTCGAGCGGGCACGCCAAGGCCGGGGCCCGAGCCTGCTCGAGATCCATACGCTGCGGATGTGGGGTCACTTCGAGGGGGACGCGCAGGCGTACCGGGTGGACCTTACCGATGTGCCGGGACGGGACCCGATTCCCACCTATGAGCGGACCCTGAAGGCGGCGGGACTGCTGGACGACGAGGCCGTCTCGAACATCAAGGCAGAGGCTGCGACCCGGGTGGAGGAGGCGGTGACCTTTGCCAAGGACAGCCTGTTGCCCGACCCCGCCGACGCCGGCAAGTACGTGTTCGCCTGAGTTCTCGCCTGAGGAGGAACAAGCAATGACTCTCACCGAGTCGCCGGCGGCGCCGGCACCCAGCAGTCAGCGGTTGACCACTGCCAAGGCGATGGTCCAGGGACTCGAGCTGGAGATGGCGAGGGACGACAGCGTCATCTACCTGGGTGAGGACGTGGGCTCCTACGGGGGCATCTTCAGCTCCACCACGGGACTGCTCGACCGGTTCGGACCGGAACGGGTGATCGACACGCCGATCTCGGAGACGGCGTTCATCGGGCTCGGCATCGGGGCGGCCGTGGAGGGCCTGCGGCCCGTCGTGGAGCTCATGTTCGCGGACTTCATGGGCGTGTGCCTGGACCAGATCTACAACCACATGGCGAAGATCCACTACGAGTCCGGCGGCAACGTGAAGGTGCCCATGGTGCTGACCACCGCTGTGGGAGGCGGGTACTCGGACGGGGCGCAGCACTCCCAGTGCTTGTGGGGCACCTTCGGGCACCTGCCGGGGATGAAGGTCGTGGTGCCGAGCAACCCGTACGACGCCAAGGGGCTGATCATCTCGGCGGTCCGAGACGACAACCCGGTCGTGTACATGTTCCACAAGGGGGTTATGGGTCTGCCGTGGATGGCCAAGAACCCGCGCTCGATGGGCGAGGTGCCGGCTGGGGACTACACCGTGCCGATCGGGGAAGCGTCGGTGGTCCGTGAGGGCACGGATGTCACGGTGGTCACGCTGTCGCTGTCGGTGCACCACGCCTTGGACGTGGCGGACAAGCTGGCCGAGGACGGGGTGGAGACCGAGGTGATCGACCTTCGGAGCGTGGTGCCGCTGGACCGGCGGGCGATCCTGGCGTCGGTGGGGAAGACCGGCCGGCTGGTCGTGGTGGACGAGGACTACCTGTCCTATGGGCTCTCCGGTGAGGTGGTCGCCACGATTGCGGATGAGGACCCTGGCTTGCTGCGAGCACCAGTGGCGCGGGTGGCAAACCCCGACGTGCCGATCCCGTACTCGAGGCCGCTGGAGTATGCGGTTCTGCCGCGGCCGGAGCGGATCGAGGCGGCCATCCGGAAGGTGGTCGGTGCATGACGGAGGTGCCCTTCCCGTCCCTGTCGAAGGACAACCCCGGCGCGGAGGGGGTGGTGTCGACCTGGTTCGTCAGAGACGGGGAGACAGTGGCGGCCGATCAGCTTCTCGCTGAGGTCCAGGTCGACAAGGTGGCGGCGGAGGTGCCGTCCCCGGCTGCGGGGGTGGTGCGGCTGCTGGTCGAGGAGGAGGCTGCGATCGAGCAGGGGACGGCGATCGCCCGGATCGAGTGAGCGGAACCTAGTAATCGAAACCGCGTGAGCATGATCCCCCTGATTCGCGGGTAGTGCTGGTGCCGTCCGAGGCGACGTCCTTTTCCGATGGGAGGATGATCAGGATGACCAGTCCCAGCGGTGAGACCGGCCAGGTCACGGGAACCGCAGACAAGGACTACAACATCATCTGGTACACCGAAGCCTGCCTCAGCAACGCGCTTCGGCTGGAGCAGTACATCGCGGACGCCGAGCGGGAGGGAGACCAGGAGCTGGCGGACTTCTTCCGGAAGGCCCAGGCCGACAGCCGCAAGGGCGGTGAGATGGGGAAGCAGCTGCTGGCCTCACGGCTCGGCAAGTAGCGCCGCCGGCGCCCTCCGTCCCGCTGGCGGACCTGTCCCCGTGGCCGACCTGTCCCCGTTGGCCGACCTGGCACTGCTACGCCCCCCGCCCGCTCGTCCCCTCCGCGTCCCGCTGCTCCTTGTCGGGCTCGTTAGTCGGGGGCGAGGGGGTCTGGTGCTCGGACCTCGTAGGTGTGTCCGGTGGGTGTGGTCCAGATGAAGGTGCCGGGTTCGGGTTGGGTCAGGTGCCAGCCGTCGGTTTGTTTGAGCCGGTGGTGGCGTCGGCACAGGGCGCCGAGGTTGCCGGGGCAGGTGGAGCCCTCGGGGTGGGCGATGGTGTGGTCCAGGTCGC
>JASBSH010000144.1 GCA_030149025.1 Actinomycetales bacterium
GCGAGTACACCGCGCCGCCGGCGCAGGGCCCCATGATCAGGCTGATCTGCGGGATCACGCCGCTGGCGTGGACGTTGCGCCGGAAGATCTCGCCGTAGAGCCCGAGCGAGACCACGCCCTCCTGGATGCGGGCCCCGCCGGAGTCGTTGATCCCGATCACCGGGCAGCCGGTCTTGGCCGCCAGGTCCATCACCTTGACGATCTTCTCGCCGAACACCTCGCCGAGGGAGCCGCCGAAGACGGTGAAGTCCTGCGCGAAAACGCACACCGGCCGGCCGTCGACGGTGCCGTATCCGGTGACGACGCCGTCACCGTAGGGGCGGTTGGCCTGCTGGCCGAAGTTCGTCGACCGGTGCCGGGCCAGCTCGTCGAGCTCGGTGAACGAGCCCTCGTCGAGCAGCTCGAGGATGCGCTCGCGCGCCGTCTTCTTGCCCTTCGCGTGCTGCTTCTCGACCGCCCGCTTCGACCCTGCGTGCACGGCCTCGTCGACGCGCCGCTGGTAGTCGGCCAGCCTGCCGGCGGTCGTGCTCAGGTCCAGCTCGGGCTCATGCTCGAGCCCATGCTCGAGCGCCGCGTCTGTCATGCGTTCCTCCGGTCGTTCTCGGGCTGCGGGGAGCCTAGTCGCCGCCGCTGTCCGGCTGATGGGCGAGCACAGTGACCTGCGACACCCGCGCCTACCCTGGGTGCGTGCCGCCAGCCTCCGGACCGTCCACCCGCTGGGCCCGGCTCGACCGCCCCCCGCTGCGCGTCGAGCCGCTGCGCCGCGCCCTGGTCCAGCCGGCCGGCGTCTTCAGCAGAGTCGATGTGCTGGAGCAGGTGCCGTCCACCAACGCCGAGCTCGCCCGTCGGGCGGGTGAGGGGGGCGTGCCCGACCTGGCGGTGCTCACCACCGAGCACCAGGTCGCCGGCCGGGGGCGGCTCGGGCGGACCTGGACGACGCCCGCTCGCGCCGCGCTCGCAACCTCGGTCCTGCTGCGGCCGGTCGGCCCGGACTGCGCGCCGATCCCGACCGAGCGCTGGTCCTGGCTGCCGTTGCTGGCCGGGGTGGCCGTCACCGACGCGCTGCGCACCGTCGTGGGGGTCGACGCTGGACTGAAGTGGCCCAACGACGTGCTGGTCCGCCACAGCCCGGGGGCGGCGGAGGACGCCGCCCCGGGGGGCGACACCCACGCTGCCAGGAAGGTCTGTGGGGTGCTGTCGGAGGTGGTCCGCACCCTGGAGGGTCCGGCGGTCGTCCTCGGGTTCGGGGTGAACGTCACCCAGACCCGCGAGGAGCTGCCCGTGCCGACCGCGACCTCCCTGCTGCTCGAAGGTGCCGCCACGACCGACCGCGACACCGTCCTGCGGGCCTGCCTTCGCGGCATCGGCTCCCGGTACGTCGCCTGGCGCGAGGCGCGCGGGGACGCCGCCGCCACCAGTCTCGTCGCCGAGGCCCGTGAGGACTGCTGGACGCTCGGCCAGCGCGTCCGTGTCGAGCTCCCCGGCGGTCGCGACCCGCTCGTCGGCGACACCGAGGGCCTGGACGACGGCGGCCGGCTTCTCGTGCGCACCGCGGGAGGCGACCTGGTCCCGGTGGCTGCGGGTGACGTCGTCCACCTTCGGCCGGAGGAGGCGCGATGACCGACGTGAGCGACGCGCGGACCGGTGTGTCGGCGTCCGGGGCATCGTCGGGTGTCGCGTCGAGCAACGGCGCCGGTGCGCGCCCCGTGCCGGACCCGCAGGGTCCTGTGCTGCGCGGCGAACGGCATCTGCGCAGCCGCGAGGTGTCGCGCGGCGCGGGTGTGTCGCTGCTGTCCGCGCGCAGGTTCTGGCGGGCGCTGGGCTTCCCGAACGTCGAGGAGACGGCGGAGGCGTTCACCGACGCGGACGTCCGCGCCCTGCACGAGGTGTCGGGTCTGGTCCGGGAGGGGCTCGTCGACGAGCACACCGCACTGGGCCTCACGCGTGCGATCGGCCGGTCCGTGGACCGGATGGCGTCCTGGCAGCTGCAGCTCGTCGCCGAGCTCGTGGGGGAGCAGCACGACATGCGGGAGGCCGTTCAGGATGTCGCCCAGGAGACGGCGAGCACGGATCCGGACGCCGACACGCAGCTCCCCGGGGACGCGGGCCTCGCGAGGGGTCAGGAGGTGGCCGCAGCGGTGACGCAGCTGGCCGACCGGTTGGAGCCGCTGGTCGTGTACGCGTGGCGCCGGCACCTGGCCGCCCACGTGCAGCGCTACGTGGTGGAGCACGCGCCGAACCCGGACCAGCAGGCGGTGCGCAGGTCGGTCGGGTTCGCGGACCTCGTGTCGTTCACGCGGGTCGTGCGGCGGCTGACCGAGCGGGAGCTCGCCACGCTGGTGCAGCGGTTCGAGGCGACGGCGTCGGATGTGGTCGCCTCTCACGGCGGGCGCGTGGTGAAGACCGTCGGTGACGAGGTGCTGTTCGTCGCCGAGCGGGTGCCGCAGGGGGCGGCGATTGCTTTGGACATCGCCGCCGAGATGGGGTCCGACCCGTTGCTGCCGGACGTGCGGGTCGGGCTGGCGACGGGGCCGGTGCTGGCTCGTTTGGGGGATGTGTACGGCGACACGGTGAACCGGGCGAGCCGGCTGACGGCGGTGGCGCACCCGGGGAAGGTTCTGGTTGACGACACGACGGCTGCCGCGCTGAACGAGCTGTCCGGTTTCGCCGTGCGGGCGCTGCCGCGGAGGGCGCTTCGTGGCATCGGGCAGGTGTCGCCGTGGTTGCTGACGCGGCGTGCCGCGCGGGGGTGATCGTTGCGCCGCGCCGCGCCGCGCCCGCCCCCCGCGAATGCCGCGGAGTGCCGCCGCAACGGTAGGAAGGCCGCGGAGGCACTCAGCGCCAAGAGCTGAACGCCGCGGAGGCACTCGGTGGCACAGGCTGAACGCCGCGGAGGCACTCAGTGGCGAGCGCTGCGGCGGCCTGCGCGGCCAAAACTTGGACGTTGTACAATGCAGCCATTATCGTGAATGGGTGGCCTGGGATTGGAAACGCTGGTACCGACAGAACATCCCAGTGGCTGAGCGGCGCTACGAGGCGTGGCTTGCAGGCGAATACGACGAGGAGGTGCGGTGATGGCTCGAAGGTGGCAGGAAGCCCGCCGCGAGGCGGTGGAGGCTGGGCTCGTCGACGAGCAGCGTGTCGAGAATGCCCACAAGGAGATGCTGGGCGAGATGCGCGCACATCGACTTGCCGAGATCCGGCGCAGCCATCATGTCTCCCAGAAGGATGTCGCGGCTGGAATGAAGGTGTCCCAGGCCCGCGTCTCCACTATCGAGCGTGGCCAGTTGGCACGCACCGAGCTCGGAACCCTCCAGGCGTACGTCGAGGCGCTCGGGGGAACGCTGAAGGTCGTTGCGGACTTCGGGGACGAGACGGTCGTGGTGCGCGACTGAGCGTTCGTGAGCTCCCTGTCAGGCGAAGAGCGCGTCGATGTCGATGTCGACGTCGACCGCAGCGTCTGCGAAGTGCAGCGTCACTCGCCCCTGGTCGTACTCGCCGGTGGTGACGTAGGCGTCCTCCATGAGCCGGTACGTCATCACCAGGTGGTTGGCGGGGTCCACGACCCAGTAATCGCGGAGGCCGTGGCGGGCGTACTTGGTGGCTTTGACGACCAGGTCGTCGCCGCGGTTGGTGGAGAGCACCTCGGCCACGAGCAGCGGCGTGCCACGGAAGCGGATCTCGTCGTCGGTGTCCGGGAACACCATGACGTCAGGAACGAACTCGCCCTGAGCCAAGCTCGGCGGCTGCCAGCCCCATCCACTGGTCACGTTCTGGTTCGCACCGGCAGCCGCCTTGAGCAGGGACACCAGGCGGAAGCACACCTCTTGATGCCGGCGACTGGGCGCGGGAGCGATCACCAGCGCACCATCGATGTACTCGCCGCGAACGTCGTCGCCCAGTTGTTGGTATTCCTGCCATGACATCGGCACCCGGGTGGCCGACTGCACGGTCTGTGCCGACACGATGCTCCCCTTCCACCCGATGGCCGCACCGCAGTCCTCCCCATTGTGGGATCGACGGCCCTCGTCCGCTACGCCCACGGACGGCGCGCGGCCTCGGGAACCATGACCGAGATGGTCGGAACCGTATTGCTGAGTACCGACAGAGCGCGACGAGCCAGGACGTTCGACCTTGCTAACCTCCGGCGCCATGACCGACGAGCAGCTGGTGCGCATCGACGCCCACGCCGACGGAGTGCGCGAGCTCGTACTCAACCGCCCCCAGGCGATGAACGCGGTCTCCGCGGAGCTGGGGCGGCAGCTGGCCGAGGCGACGTCCGCGCTCGCCGGCGACCGCGCCGTCCGGGCCGTGGTCGTCACGTCCGCCAGCGACCGGGCCTTCTGCGTCGGCGCCGACCTCAAGGAGCGCAACAACTCCACGGACGAGGAGCTGCGCCGCCAGCGGGACATCACCCGTGCCGGCTACTCGGGAGTGCTCAACCTGCCGATGCCGACGATCGCCGCGGTC
>JASBSH010000146.1 GCA_030149025.1 Actinomycetales bacterium
ATCACCTCACTCAGTCGCCGGTCCTGCGCCCACAAAGAGCCGGCGTCCGAGGCCGCTGCAACCTCCTCGACGGTGACGATCGTGGGCGGCAGCATGAGGATCTCGCCGCGGGCGAAGCGGTCGAGGACGTCCTTCGGGCGCCACCAGCCGGACTCCGCCGCCTCACCTCCCACGTGCCGCGCCTCCTGCCCCTCGGGCAGCACCGCGATGAGGAACCGGGTGTCGAAGCGACGCGGCTCGTTGACGGGCGTCGTCCAGTGCGCCCAGGGGCGGAGCAGATCGCTGCGCAGCACGAGGCCGCGGTCCCGCAGAAGGTCCGACATCGCCAGCTCGCGGGAGATGAGCCGGCGCCGGTCGGCCTCCCACTCCTCGGTGTTGGCCGCGGCGAGCACCTCCTCGGGCGTCTCCCCGGCGAGCAGGACCCCGCACTCCTCGAACGTCTCCCGCACGGCGGCACAGACGAACCCGCGCGCGCCGTCCGGGTCGGTGCCGAGGTCCTCCGCCCAGGTCCCCGCGTCCGGGCCGGCCCAGGGGACGTCCGCACCCAGGTCGCGCGGGTCCACCCCACCGCCGGGGAAGACGTACATGCCACCGGCGAAGGCCATGCTCTGCTGGCGGCGCATCATGAAGACCTCGACACCGGTGTCGCCGTCGCGGACGAGGACGACGGTCGCCGCGGTCTTCGGCGCGACGAGCTCCTCGCTCGGGGTCGCGAGCCACTTCCTCGCTCGCTGCGAGTACTCACCGGTCAGCACGAACTCACGAAGCACCGGCTCAGCCTACGCAGAGCGCCCCGCTACGCTGGCGGCCGTGGACGGGCGAACCGCAGTCAGTGCCGCATCCGATGCCGCGTTCAGCGTCGAGCTGCTGCGCTCCGGCATGGGCGGCTTCGCCGAGGACGTCGGCATGGAGCTCGTCGAGGCGGACGGCGACCGGGTCGTGCTCGACCTCACGGTGACCCCCCGGCTGCACCAGCCGTACGGGATCGTGCACGGCGGCATTCACTGCGCACTCGTCGAGACGGCGGCGAGCATCGGTGCGGCGGTCTGGCTCGGTGCAGACGGCAAGGTCGTCGGCGTCAGCAACCAGACCGACTTCCTTCGTGCGGTGTCCGAGGGCACCCTGCGCACGACGGCTACCCCGATCCACCGCGGCCGCCTGCAGCAGCTCTGGGCCGTGGACATCACCGACGAATCCGGCCGGCTGGTCGCCAAGGGACAGGTACGGCTGCAGAACCTGCGCGACGCCTGAGGCATCGGAAACGACCGACGTCAGCGCACCACGACCGGGTCAGCGCACCTCGACGGTGATCTCCACCTCGACCGGAGCGTCCAGGGGCAGCACGGCGACGCCGACGGCGCTGCGTGCATGGGAGCCGTCCTCAGCAAGGACCTGCCCCAGCAGCTCGCTTGCGCCGTTGATCACACCCGGCTGACCGGTGAAGGACGGGTCGCTCGCGACGAACCCGACCACCTTCACGACCCGCACGCGGTCGAGGTCGCCGACCTCGGCCTGCACGGCGGCGAGCGCGTTCAGCGCGCACGTTGCGGCCAGCTCCTTGGCGCGGTCCGGGCTGACCAGCCCCGCGCCCTCACCGACCTTGCCGGTCTCCGGCAGCTTGCCGTCGACGAGGGGCAGCTGGCCTGAGGTCCACACCATCGACCCCGAGCGCCGTGCCGGCACGTACGCCGCCACCGGCTTGGCGACCTCGGGCAGCTGAAGCCCCAGCTCTGCCAGCCGCTGCGCGACCCGACCCTCAGCCATCACTCAGCCCTTCTGCCGCTTCAGGTAGGCGACAAGCCCGTTGCCGTCAGGACCCGGGACGACCTGCACGAGCTCCCAGCCGTCCTCCCCCCACTGATCCAGGATCTGCTTCGTCGCGTGCACGATCAGCGGAACAGTCGCGTACTCCCACTTGGCCATGCCCGAAGCCTAGTGGCCTGCCGCAGCCCGCCCGAAGATCGCGGCGCTACCTTCCTGTCATGCCGGCGCACCACGACGACGCCCAACCCGACGACGTCCTGACTCGCCCGGCCGGACCACCCGACGTCGTTCTCCGCTACGGCGGACTGCGTGACCACGTCATAGACCTGAGGCTGCCAGCACCCACCGACAACGACGCCGAACCACCCGTCATCGTCGTGATCCACGGCGGGTTCTGGCGCGAGGCGTTCGACCGCACCCACACCGGACCGCAGTGCGAGGCCCTGGTGGCCGCCGGGTACGCCGTCGCGGCGATCGAGTACCGCCGCACGTCCACGGACACCGCAGCGCACGACACCACGGACGCCGCATCGCGCGACACGACGGACGCCGCACCAGACGAGACCACAGGCGGGTGGCCCGCGACGTTCGACGACGTCGCCGCCGCGCTCGACGCCCTGCCACAGCTGCTGGACGACGCCACGCACGGCCGCGCGGACACCTCCCGCATCGTGCTGGTCGGCCACTCCGCCGGTGGTCACCTCGCCCTGTGGGCGGCGGCCCGGCACCGCCTGGCGGCCGGTTCCCCGTGGCAGCTCGAGGCACCGCTGCCCGGGCTCGTGGGCGTCGTCGCCCTCGCCGCGGTGTCCGACCTCGTCGCCTGCTACGACCAGCACCTCGGCAACGACGCGGTCGTGGCGCTGCTGGGCGGAGGCCCGGACCAGTTCCCGGACCGGTACGCACCCACCAATCCGGCGGGTCTCCTGCCGAGCGGTGTTGCCGCCGTCCTGGTCCATGGGGTCGACGACGACAGGGTGCCGGTGTCGATGAGCGAGTCCTACGCCACCGCGGCCCGGGTCGCGGGGGACGACGTCACGCTGGTCACGGTGCCGGACTGCGGTCACTTCGAGGTGATCGACCCGCTCTCGACTGCGTGGCCGGCGGTCCTCGATGCGATCACGCGGTTGGCGGCGCGAGGCCGTCAGGCGACCTGAAGCCGCGCTGACTACGCTTCCGGACCGTGACCTCGCCCCAGACCGATCGCCCCTTCGACGGCGTCCGCCTGCATGTGGTGACGGGCAAGGGAGGGACCGGTAAGACCACCGTCGCGGCCGCGCTCGCGCTGGCGCTGGCGAGCAACGGACGCCGGACGCTCCTGTGCGAGGTCGAGGGCAGGCAGGGCCTGGCGAGGCTGTTCGACAGCCCTCCGCTGCCGTACGAGGAGACGCACCTGGCTGTCGCTCCCGGTGGCGGTGACGTGTACGGGCTGGCAGTAGAACCGCGAGCCGCCCTGATGGAGTACCTCGAGATCTTCTACACGATGGGCAAGCGCGCCGGTCGGATCCTGGACCGGATGGGCGCCGTCGACTTCGCCACCACCATCGCCCCGGGACTGCGCGACGTGCTGCTCACCGGCAAGGTCTACGAGGCCGTGCGCCGCCGCGAGCGCGGTCGGCCCGTCTACGACGCGGTCGTCCTGGACGCCCCGCCGACCGGGCGGATCACGAGGTTCCTCAACGTCAACAGCGAGGTGTCGGGCCTGGCGAAAGTGGGGCCGATCCGCAAGCAGGCCGACTCGATCATGAGCGTGCTCAAGTCGCCGGCAACCGCGGTGCACATCGTCACGCTGCTGGAGGAGATGCCCGTCCAGGAGACGGTCGACGGCGTGGCCGAGCTGCGAGGCGCGGGGATGCCGGTCGGAGCGGTCATCGTCAACCAGGCGCGTGACGACCTGCTGCCGAGCCATGCTCTCGCGGCCGCAGGCGAAGGCACCCTCGACGGCTCCGACGTCCGGGAGGGATTGGTCGCCGCCGGACTGGTGAAGAGCTCCCAGCCGGGCACCCGCGTGATCGACGGCCTGCTGGCGGAGGCGGCCGAGCACAACGAGCGCATCGCCCTGCAGCGCCAGGAACGGGCCGAGCTCGACACGCTCGGCCGGCCGGTGTTCGAGCTGCCGTTGCTGCCGTCCGGGATCGACCTCGGCGCGCTCTACGCGCTCGCCGACCTGATGTGCAAGCAGGGGCTGACATGACCGCTGCCGCACTCGAGCCGCCGCTTCTGGACGTCGACTCGCTGCTGGACGACATGTCGACGTCGATCATCGTCTGCTGCGGGTCCGGCGGGGTCGGCAAGACCACCACTGCCGCCGCCCTCGCGCTGCGCGCCGCCGAGCGCGGCCGGCGTGTCGTCGTCCTCACCATCGACCCCGCGCGCCGTCTGGCGCAGGCGATGGGGCTCGAGGCGCTCGACAACACCCCACGTCCCGTGGAGGGCATCGACGAGTCGGCCGGCGGCAGCCTCGACGCGATGATGCTCGACATGAAGCGGACCTTCGACGAGGTCGTGGAGGCCCACGCCTCCCCCGATAGGGCCGCGCAGATCCTCGCCAACCCGTTCTACCAGGCCGTGTCCACGTCGTTCTCCGGGACCAGCGAGTACATGGCGATGGAGAAGCTCGGTCAGCTGCGCGCGCAGGCGTCGGTCCACGGTGGTTCCGGCGAGCAGCCGTGGGACCTCATCGTCGTGGACACCCCGCCCAGCCGGTCCGCGCTCGACTTCCTCGACGCGCCACGGAGGCTGTCCAGCTTCCTGGATGGGCGGTTCATCCGCCTGCTGATGGCCCCGGCGAAGGCGAGTGGCCGGGCGTACATGAAGGTGTTCACCGGCGCGGTCGGCGGCGTCACCTCCGTGATGACCCGGCTGCTGGGGGCGCAGGTGCTGCAGGACGTGCAGACCTTCGTCGCCGCCATGGACACGATGTTCGGCGGGTTCCGGGAGCGGGCGGAGGCCACGTACTCGATGCTCGCGGACGCCGGCACGTCGTTCCTCGTCGTGGCGGCGCCGGACCCGGACTCGCTGCGCGAGGCCTCGTACTTCGTGGAGCGGCTCAGCGCCGAGGACATGCCCCTCGAGGGCTTGGTGCTGAACCGGGTGGCGACGACCGCGGTACCGACGCTCAGCGCCGAACGCGCGCTCGCTGCCGCCGAAGACCTGGAGGAGGACGGCGCACACGAGGTCACTGCCGGACTGTTGCGACTGCACGGGGCCCGGATGCAGCGCCGTGCGCGCGAACAGTCGGTCGCCTCACGGTTCTTCGCCGCTCACCCCCGTGTGCCCGTCGCGCAGGTCCCCGCTCGGCCCGGCGACGTGCACGACCTGGACGGTCTGCGGTCCGTCGGGGAGGATCTCGCCGCGCGCGCCTAGCTAGGCGGATGCCTGCTTGCGGTTGGCGTGCTCGTACTCCGCCCGCGCGATCTCCAGCAGCCGCCGCCACGACCGGACGTTCGGCCGTCGCTTCAGCAGGGCCCGGCGCTCGCGCTCGGTCATGCCGCCCCAGACGCCGAACTCGATCCTGTTGTCCAGCGCGTCCGCGAGGCACTCGGTGCGAACCGGGCACCCCAGGCAGACCGCCTTCGCCCGGTTCTGCGCTGCTCCCTGCACGAACAGTGCGTCAGGGTGGCTGCGGCGGCACAGGCCGGACTCGGTCCAGTGGGTTGTCCCCGTTGCGATGTCGTTCATGTTTGCTCCATCAACCCGTACGCCCTGTACCCGCGGGGCGCCCTTATCGGGTACCCCCCGGATGGTGGTTACCCTCCGCTACCAACAACTCCTCGACCGTATGGGGCGCATGCGCACGGCCGGTACAGCGCGATCGGGCCATTTACGCTTAGTCACCGGTAACTAGCCCTCACCGGTTCGGGGGAAAAGGACCACGCTCCGCATCCGGGCGCTCACGCCGCGGTAGCCCGTACCCTTGGGGCCATGGCATCAACGAGTGACCGGATGCAGGGCACCGGGCGGGCCTTTTCCCTGCTCGCCGCATTCCTGGCGACGTCGGTGGTGGCCGGCGTCCTAGGCGCGGGGCTGCTGATGCCCGCCGCGGGTGTGACCGGGACCCTCGCCCGCAACGGCGTCGACTTCTTCGACTCGCTGCCCGAGGAGCTGACGGTCCAGCCCATGTCCCAGCAGTCGCGGATCCTGTATGCCGACGGGACCCCCATGGCGACCTTCTTCTACGAGAACCGGATCGCCGTCCCGCTGAGCAGCGTCGCCCCCGTCATGCGGCAGGCCGTCATCGCCATCGAGGACTCACGGTTCTACGAGCACGGTGGCGCCGACACCAAGGGCATCATCCGCGCGATCGTCAACAACGCCTCCGGCGGCGACACCCAAGGCGCGTCCACCCTGACCCAGCAGTGGGTCAAGAACGTCCTGCTGGAGCAGGCCATCCAGGACGGCGACAAGCAGATGCAGGCCGCCCTGCAGAACCCGAACAAGGGCCGCAAGCTGCGGGAGATCAAGCTCGCCATCTCCGCCGAAAAGCGGCTGACCAAGGACGAGATCCTGCAGAACTACCTGAACATCGCCCTGTTCGGCAACGGCCAGTACGGGGTCGAGACCGCGTCCCGGTACTTCTTCTCCAAGAAGTCTGCGGACCTCTCGCTCCAGGACGCCGCCCTGCTCGCCGGCATGCTGCAGTCCCCCTCGCGCTACGACCCGGTCCAGAACCCGCAGGCGGCGCTCGACCGCCGCAACACCGTGCTCAGCAGGATGCAGCAGCTGGGGATGATCACCCAGGAGCAGCATGATGCTGCCGCCGCCGTGCCGCTGGAGGAGCAGCTCAAGGTCCAGAAGGCGCAGAACGGTTGCGAGCAGGCCGGGATCGCGGGGTTCTTCTGTGACTACGTGACGAAGATCGTCCTGAACAACGACGCCTTCGGCAAGGACGTCAACGCCCGCAAGCGCCTCCTCTACCGCGGTGGCCTGACCATCACGACGACGCTCGACCGCAACATGCAGAAGCAGGCGTACGAGACCATCAACGCCAGGGTGCCGGCGAAGGACTCCTCCGGTGTCGGCGGCTCGATCGTGTCCGTGCAGCCGGGCACGGGTCAGATCCTCGCCATGGCGCAGAACCGGGTGTACAACCCGCGCTCGGAGGCCGGCGTCGATGCCACCTCGATCAACTACAACACCACGTACGAGTACGGCGGTTCCCGTGGTTTCCAGCCGGGCTCGACCTTCAAGCCCTTCGTGCTCGCCACCTGGTTGAAGTCCGGTCGGTCGCTCAACGACACCGTGAACGCCCGGCAGAAGACGTTCCCGAACTCCGTCTGGAAGATGCCGTGCCTCGGCCGGTACACCAGCAAACCGTGGTCGCCGAAGAACGCCGGTGACGGCCTGGGCAGCGGCAGCATGCGGGTGCTGGAGGCGACCTACAACTCCGTGAACACCGCCTACGCCCAGATGGAGAGCGAGCTCAACCTCTGCGACATCCAGAAGACCGCGTCCTCACTCGGCGTTGTCAACGCCTACAACGGCAAGCCGGTCCGGGTGACACCAGCGATGGTCCTCGGTGTGGAGGAGGTCGCGCCCCTGTCCATGGCCGGCGCCTTCGCCGCGTTCGGGGCCCAGGGCGCCTACTGCAAGCCCACCGCGATCCTCAAGGTGACCGACGCCGACGACAAGGAGCTGCCGATCCCGCCCAGGGACTGCGCTGCCGCGCTCACCCCGGACGTCGCGAACGGCGTGACGTCAGCGCTGGAGAACACGCTGATCAGGGGCACGGCGCGCGGCCTCGGCATCGAGCGGCCTGCAGCAGGCAAGACCGGTACGACTAACGAGAACGTCGCCACCTGGTTCGTCGGCTACACGCCTCAGATCGCCACCGCCGTCTGGCTCGGCCAACCGGGCAGCAGCAAGACGCTCAACGGCGTGACGATCGACGGTCAGCGGTACCGCAAGATGTACGGGGCGACGCTGTCCGCGCCCATCTGGCAGGAGTACATGCTCAAGACGCACAAGGGGCTGCCGGTCAAGAACTTCGCGAAGCCGAGCAGCAAGGTGCAGTACGGCGAGCGCGTCTCGGTGCCGAGCGTGGTCGGGATGGGCGTCGACGCGGCCGTCAAGGCCATCGAGGACGCCGGCCTCACCGCGACCGTGAGCGGCTCGACCAGCTCCGACGTGCCCAAGGGGAGAGTGGCTGCGACGCAACCGGGTTCGGGCTCTCGCGTCACGGTCGGATCCAGCGTCACCGTCATCACCAGCGACGGGCCCGCGCCGCAGTCGACCCAGCCATCCCCGGGCACAACGACCCCCGCCCCTGCCCCGCCACCGAGCACCGCCCCGACAACCGGGGACGGGGGCAACCAGGGCAACGAGCCGCCGAAGGCTCCGAAGCCGCCCAAGCCTCCGAAGCAGGGCGACTAACGGTCGGTCAGGCGCCGCTCAGCTGCCGCTTCACTTCCGCGGCGACGCGGCCACCCTCGGCCTGCTGACCGACCCGTGGCTTGACCGCACCCATCACCACGCCCATGGCCGCCATCCCGATCCTGCCGTTGGCGGCCGCCTTCTGGACCTCCTCGGAGACGATCGCCGCGAGCGCCTGGTCGTCGAGCTGAGCCGGCAGGTAAGCGGCGATCACCTGCTCCTCGGCGCGCTCACGCTCGGCGCTCTCCTGCCGGCCGGCCTGCTCGAAGGCCTCGGCCGCCTCACGCCGCTTCTTGGCCTCGCTGCGCAGTACGGCGAGCACCTCGTCGTCGCTCAGCTCCCGGTGCTCCTTGCCGGCTACCTCCGCCACCGACAGTGCACTGAGGACCATGCGGATCGTCGCCGTCCGCAACTCGTCCTTCGAACGCATCGCGTCGGTGAGGTCGCTGCGCAGGGTCGCCTTGAGGTGTGCTTCTGTGGTGGCCATGCGCCAAGTCTCCCGCAGGACCGCCCGTGCGCTCACCCGTGCCGCCGCAGGGACCGCACTGGTCGGTGCCGGTTGCCTGGCGTACGCCGCCGGCTACGAGGTGAGGGCCTACCGGCTGCGACGAGCGGAGGCGCCGGTTCTGAAGCCGGGTCAACGGCCCTTGCGTGTGCTGCACGTCTCGGACCTGCACATGGTCCCCGGCCAGCGCGGCAAGGCCGAGTGGGTGGAGGGGCTGGCGGCGCTCGAACCCGACCTGGTCGTCGACACCGGTGACAACCTGGCGCACCCGGGCGCCGTCCAGCCTGTCCTCAAGGCCCTGGAGCCGCTGCTGCGCCTGCCGGGGGTCTTCGTGCTGGGCAGCAACGACTACTTCGGCCCGATGGCGAAGAACCCGCTCGGGTACTTCGGGGGGCCCTCGAAGATCCGCACCCGGGCGCGGCATCTGCCGGTGCAGGACCTCGTTCGCGGGTTCACCGACGCCGGGTGGCTCGACCTCGACAACGCCCGCGGCAAGATCGACGTGGACGGACGCCGGCTCGATCTGGTCAGTGTCGACGACCCGCATCTGGGCCGCGACCGGTACCTCGACCTGTCCGCCCCCGCCGACTTCTCCGCCGACCTGTCGATCGGAGTGATGCACGCGCCCTACCGCCGGGTGCTGGACGCCATGACGCTGGACGGCGTGCAGCTCCTGTTCGCGGGGCACACCCACGGGGGCCAGGTCGCCCTGCCCGGGTACGGAGCGCTCGTCACGAACTGCGACCTGCCGAACCGCTACGCGAAGGGCCTGCACCGGTGGCAGGCGCCCGGTCGCGGAGCCCGCCCCGACGGACCCAAGAGCTGGCTCCACGTGTCCGCAGGGCTCGGCACCTCGCCGTTCGCGCCGGTCCGCTTCGCGTGCCCGCCGGAGGCGACGCTCCTCACCCTGGTCGCGAAGGACGCGTAGCCGACCCACAGTCGCGTTCTCGCGTACCCGTGTCGTGACCTGCCACTGCTTGTCGTGATCTTGCGCTTCTGCAGACGATCTCGGACGGCGTCACGCACTGCGGGCGTTGACCCTCCGGTTTCGAAGTGGCCCGGGGGCGTGCGTTAGGCTGTGCTCCGCTGCTCCGGGGTGTGGCGCAGCTTGGTAGCGCGCTTCGTTCGGGACGAAGAGGCCGCAGGTTCAAATCCTGTCACCCCGACAAGAACGGTCGCGTTGTGCGCGATGCTCTCACCCTGGTCCCTCATGCGCACCGCCGCGGCGGTCCGCTCGGGTGCGAACAGCGCAGCGCGGCGGGCCTCCTCGACCTCGTAGCCACTACCTCGCAGGTCCGCGACGACGCGCTCGACTGCCCGCGCGAACTCGGCGGTGTCCTGAGTGGTGGTGAACAGGTCGACGTCCTCGGTGGGGCGGTCGATCACCCCGTGCTCACGGATCGCACCGGAGCCCGCCAAGGCGAAGCCCGGCCTCGGCAATGCCAGCCAGGGCGATACGGGGCCGCCGCCCGGCGCCCACAGCACCGTGTGGGCAGCTCAATGACGCCACCCGCTGGCCCCCTCAAGTCATCCAGGCTCTCGGGAACGTCATAGGGCTCCACGTCGCGAAGGACACCCGACGCTCGACCGGTGCCACGCGCCTGGCGGCGAGGTCGACTCGGCACCGGTACTCGGCGCGGTCGGCGCCGCGGGCCTCGTCGATCAGGTTCTCCACGTCCTGGCGGTTCGGGTCCAGCCCTCGTCCCAGGCGGCCGCAAACGACTGCATGACCGCGCGCCGCTGGGTCTCGTCGAGCGGCGCGAACAGCTCGGGCCAGCGCTGCTCAATGTCGAACCTCTCGGCCATGACAGTGACAGGGCATGCGAGCCGACTCCAGCCGTGCTCGAACAAACTAACCGATCGTTAGCGGTCGTAGACCTCGCGGCGATGCCCGGCACGCACAACGGTCACGGTCAGCGCCTGGTCGAGCACCTCGTAGATCACGCGGTAGTCCCCCACCCGCAGGCGCCAGGCATCCTGCTCGCCAACGAGTTTGCGCGCCCCAGGTGGGCGCGGGTCCTCAGCGAACCCCGCAATCGCATCGAGCACCCGCTCTCGCGCCGGGCGCGGAAACTTCTTGATCTGGCGGGCGGCCGCCGTCGTGAACTCAACTCGATAGGTCACGAAGCCAGGTCGCGGCGCAGCTCGTCGAGCGAGACTCGGCCCCCGTCATCCTCGGCCTTCGCCGCACGGTACGCGGCCACGTCTTGAGCCATCTCGAAGGCTTCGAGGGCTTCGACGTCCTCCACACTCACGACGACCGCAGCCAACTTGCCGTTGCGGGTCACCCCGATCCGCTCGCCCCCGTACATCGCCCGACCAAGCACATCCGACAGCCGGCCGCGCAACTCGCGAGTCGTTACCTCAGTAGTCACAGTCTCCATGTATCCACAGTAGCATATGGCGTGATTGTGTACACTGCGTACCAAAGGTCCTCAGCCCTCCAGACTCTTGGAACGGGTCGCGCGTGCGCCCCCGCCGTTCCTCGACGGACGGGCCCGATGGTCTAGCGCTCACTGCCGCGAGCTGGGCGGTGCTGATGGCCCTCACTCCGCTGTTGCAGGTCCGCCGCATGGTCCAACGCCGATCCTCGGCCGACGTCTCTCTGGGATACCTGGACCTGGTGATCCTGATCCCAGGATTCGCCCTGTGGGCTGCCTACGGGGTGGCATCCCATGACTGTTGACCGTCACTGGGGATGACGACGTGGCGCTTGTGATCGCCGCCGGCACCGCCGGCTGCGCGTTCTACCTGCGTCACGCCGCACCGAAACGGCCCACAGGCCCCGGTCCCCGACCCTGAAGGCTGACGCTGGTCGTGATCGGGCACGGTGCTCCTCGACGTGACCGGGGGCCGTAGCGGAACGGTCCGTGAAGAACGACGTCGAGCCACGGGGCGGTGTCCAGAGTGCGCTGGGGTCTCGCTCTTCCGGCCGAAGGAATGGGACCGGGGCGAATTCTATCTGTTTCATCGGTTCATCTCTTGCCCGCGTAGGGCGGCGGTGACGATCGTTTCCGGCGAGGTCTGCCGGGAGTCGATTGTCGACGGCGACACGCCGACATCCGGCTGTGACTTTCACCGTTGTTCGGCGGGGTTTTGTCGAGCCATCGGGTGGTGATTGGTCGAGGGAGCGGGTCGTGCGGGCTATGCCGGCCGCGCAACGTGCCGACAACTACGAGCGGAATGCGCTTGCTGCCCGAGCCCGCGGACCTTCGCCCCTGGCTCATGGACGACAGGTGAGCAATGATGGGCGCATGAGCTATGGCATGGGCAAGACCCTCGACGTCCCGTTCGACGACGCGATGACGTCGGTCCGGGACGCTCTAGCCGCTCAGGGCTTCGGCGTCCTGACCGAGATCGACATGTCGGCGACGTTGAAGCAGAAGCTGGACGTCGACATCGACCGGCAGGTCATCCTGGGCGCCTGCAACCCGCCCCTCGCCCACCGGGCGCTCCAGGCGGAGGCCTCCATCGGCCTGCTCCTGCCCTGCAATGTCCTGGTCAGGGACGCCGGCGACGGGCGGACCCACGTCGAAGCGATGGATCCGCACGTGATGGTGAGCGTCACTGACAACGCCGAGCTCGGCGGTGTCGCCGACGAAGCCGCAGAAAGGCTCAAGAAGGCTCTCGACTCCCTCTGAGCGGTCGCACAGCCTGCCGCTCGCACAGCAACCGGTCGGACAACCCGAGCCAGTCAGGCGGCAAGGTCCGCGGCCACGAGCTCCCCGACGCGAGCGGTGTTGATCGCCGCACCACGCCGCAGGTTGTCACCGCACACGAACCAGTCCAGCGAGTTCGGGAAGTCCCGCGCCTGCCGCAACCGCCCGACGAACGCCGGGTCGGCACCGACGACGTCCACAGGTGTGGGGAACTCCAGCGTCTCCAGGTCGTCCAACACGACCACGCTGGGAGCCTCGACGAGCGCCTGACGCGCGCCCGCGACGTCCACATCCCGGTGGAACCGGGCGTGCACCGCCACCGAGTAGCCCGTGAGCACCGGCACGCGCACGCAGGTGGTGGCCACCCGGAGCTCCGGCAGGCCGAGGATCTTGCGCATCTCGCGACGCACCTTCAGCTCCTCGCTGGACCAGCCGGCGTCCTCCGCATTGCCGACCCACGGCACGACGTTGAGTGCCAGCGGAGCCGGGAACGGCGACGTGCGCCGCCCCAGCCTCTCGCTCACCGCCGAGCGCACGTCACCCGGGCGCTGGCCGAGATCCGTGGCGCCGGACACGACGTCCGTCTCCTGCAGCAACCGGTCGACACCCCGCTGCCCGGCACCGGCCCCGGACGCCGCCAGGTGCGCCGTCACGACCAGCTCGGTCAGCCCCCACTGCCGGTGCAGGCACATCACGGAGTCGAGCATCGTCAACGTCGTGCTGCCCGGGTTCGCGATCACTCCCTTGGGCCGGTTGGCCACCTGCGCCGGGTTGACGTCGGGTGCGACCAGCGGGACGTGCGGGTCCATCCTGAAGGCCGAGGAGTTGTCGACGACGACCGCACCGTGCTCCACCGCGATCGGCGCCCAACGCAGGGTCTCGCCGTCCGGAAGGTCGAACATCGCGACGTCGACGCCGTCGAAGACCTCGGGAGCCAGGGGTTTCACGACGAGCTCCTCGCCGCGCACACGCATCAACCGACCCGCGGACCGGTTCGAGGCGACCAGCCGCACCTCACCCCAGATGTCCTGACGGGTGGACAGCACATCGAGCAGCACCGTGCCGGCCAAGCCGGTGGCGCCCACCACCGCCAGGGTCGGGCGGCCCTCCCCCCGGGACCGGCCCAACGTCATCGGCCGGTGCCGCCGTAGACGACGGCCTCATCCTCCGAGCTGTCCAGGTCGAAGGCCGTGTGCACGGCCCGCACGGCGTCGTCGAGCGAGTCGACGCGGGTCACTACCGAGATGCGGATCTCGGACGTCGAGATCATCTCGATGTTGATCCCGGCCTCGGACAGCGCCTTGAAGAACTGCGCGGACACACCCGGGTGGCTGCGCATCCCCGCACCGATCAGCGACAGCTTGCCGATCTGGTCGTCGTACTGCAGCGAGTCGTACCCGACCCGCTCCTGGACGGCGGTGAGCACGTTGACGGCCGTGGCACCCTCCGCCATCGGGAGGGTGAACGACACATCGGTGCGACCGGAACCGGCGGTCGACACGTTCTGGACGATCATGTCGATGTTGATGCCGGCGGTGGCGACCGCCTCGAAGATCTCGGCGGCCTTGCCCGGAACATCCGGAACCCCGACGACGGTGAGCTTGGCCTCGCTGCGGTCGTGGGCGACACCGCTGATGATGGCGTTTTCCATGTTCGGGTCCTCCATTGAGCCGGAGACGATGGTGCCGGGGCGCGGTGAGAACGACGACCGGACGTGGATGGGCACGCCGTAGCGCCGCCCGTACTCCACGCACCGCAGCATCAGCACCTTCGCCCCGCACGCGGCGAGCTCGAGCATCTCCTCGTAGGTGACGTGCTCGAGTCGCCGCGCGCTCGGCACGATCCGCGGGTCGGCGGTGAACACGCCGTCCACGTCGGTGTAGATCTCGCAGACGTCCGCACCGAGCGCGGCCGCGAGCGCCACGGCCGTCGTGTCGGACCCGCCGCGGCCGAGGGTCGTGATGTCCTTGCTGGTCTGGCTGACCCCCTGGAACCCGGCGACGATCGCGATGGCGTTCTCGTCCAAGGCATCCCGGATGCGTCCGGGCGTGACGTCGATGATCCGCGCCTTGCCGTGCACCGCGTCGGTGATCACACCCGCCTGGCTGCCCGTGAACGACCGCGCCTCGTGCCCGAGGTTCGCGATCGCCATCGCCAGCAGCGCCATCGAGATCCGCTCCCCGGCAGTGAGGAGCATGTCCATCTCACGCCCCGGCGGGAAGGGGCTGACCTCCTGCGCGAGGTCGAGCAGCTCGTCGGTCGTGTCCCCCATCGCCGAGACGACCACGACGACGTCGTTGCCGGCCTTGCGGCTGTCCACGATGCGCTTGGCCACGCGCTTGATCCCGGCCGCGTCGGCGACGGAGGATCCCCCGTACTTCTGCACGACAAGGCCCACGGCCAGCTCCTTCTGGTGATCGGCTCTCATTCGGCCGGGTCTTGCGCGGCCCGTCACTACGGCATGCCACCGCGGCCAGTCACGGTCACCCGACCGGACGATCGTAACGACGCGCTCCCGAGTTCTCGGTTGCCGGGGGCCGCGACGGTGTTGGATGGCCGCATGATCGACATCGAGCGCGGGGTCGAGCAGATCGAGCCGGACGGCGGGATCACGGCTCGCGGGGTCCGCCGCACGTTCGCCGACGTGGTCGCCGTCGACCACATGGACCTCGACGTCCCGGCCGGAGCGGTCACCGCGCTCATCGGGCCCAACGGGTCCGGGAAGACCACTCTGCTGCTGGTCCT
>JASBSH010000158.1 GCA_030149025.1 Actinomycetales bacterium
TGGACATGCGCATGGATCCGACCCGTGGACGCACCGCCGCCGAGGTCCTGAACACCTACGACGCCGCCGACCTGGCCCGGATCCTGAAGTGTTACGGGGAGGAGCGGTTCGCCCGGCGTATCGCCGGGGCAGTCGTGCGAGAGCGCCGCACCCACCCGTTCACCACCAGCGCCCGCCTGGTCGAGCTGATCCGCCGGTCCGTCCCGGCCGCGACCCGCCGTACCGGTGGCAACCCGGCCAAGCGCACCTTCCAGGCCCTGCGCATCGAGGTGAACGGGGAGCTGGAAGCCCTCGAGGCAGCCCTGCCCGCGGCCGTTGACGCGCTCTTCGTCGGCGGGCGGATCGTCGTCCTCAGCTACCACTCCCTGGAGGACCGCTTCACCAAGCAGGTCCTGGTGAGCAGGTCGCGCAGCACCGCACCGCCGGACCTCCCCGTCGAGCTGCCGGAGCACGCGCCGGAACTGCGCCTGCTGACCAGGGGTGGGGAGAAGGCCCCCACGGAGGAGATCGAGCAGAACCCGCGGGCCGCCTCCGTCCGGCTGCGGGCGGCCGAGCGGATCCGCCGGACGAGAGGGACGGCCGCATGAGCGCGAGCACAGCACCTGCAGGCGCACCACGGGTGGGGCAGTCCCGGCGCCGGCCCAGGCTGCAGGTCATCGCCCCTCCGCCGACCTCCCGCAGCCGCGGACCCTTCATCGTCGGCTGCACCGTTCTGCTCGTGGTGAGCCTGCTGGGCCTGCTGGTCCTGAACATCTCCCTGTCACGCGGCGCCTACGAGGTCTACGACCTGCAGGGCCGCGCTACCGCCCTGACCGAGCGGGAGCAGCAGCTCCGCGAAGAGCTCGCGGCACGGGCCGCCCCCGCGCGGCTGGCCCAGGACGCCAGGAAGCTCGGGATGGTGCCGGCCGGGGCGCCCGCGTTCATCCGCCTGTCCGACGGCAAGGTCCTGGGTGAACCCGAGCCCGCGCCGTCCGCACCCGCCCCCACGGTCGTCGTAGGAGCGCCCACCAAGCCGGAGCCGACGACGCAGCCGGAGCCGACCACGCAGCCGACCACAGAGGCGACGCCCACCGCCGAGGCGCCGCCCAGGACGCAGTCCCAGCCGGGCGCGAGGGCGGCGACCGGTGACGGGGCGGTCCCGGTCACCGAAGCAGGCGACACGGCGGGAGGCTGATGTGACCGACCTCATGTCGCGGCCTCGACCCGTCGCCCCGCCCGGGAACCCGCGGCCCCGCGCTGAGGCGCCTCGCCGTCCAGCGACCACACGGGCACCGGACCGGCGGCTGACTGCCGCGCTGCTCGCCGTCCTCATGGTCCTCAGCCTGTTCGTCGGCCGGCTGATCCAGATCCAGGCCCTCGACGCGTCGGCGCTCGCGGCGGAGGCGCTCGGCTCCAGGCTCCGTACCGTGACTCTCCAGGCCCCGCGCGGGCAGATCACCGACGCGAACGGCGTCGTGCTCGCCACCACTGTCGAACGACGCACGGTCACGGTCGACCAGAAGGTCGTCCCCGAGTACCGCGACGGCGTGCAGAAGGCGGCCGAGCGGCTCGCGCCGCTGCTGGGCAAGGACGTGGCGGAGGTCCGGACGGCGCTGGGCGCCGACGTCAACAACCCGGACGACTACCGTCGCTATGTCACGCTCGCCAAGAACGTGACGCCCCAGGTCTGGCGGGAGACCGAGAAGCTGCGGATCCCCGGCGTGCTCAGCGAGGTGACGAGCGAGCGGATCTACCCCGCCGGGCCCGTCGCGGGGAACCTCATCGGCTTCATGAGCGGGGACGACAAGCCGCTGGCCGGCCTGGAGATGACGCGGGACGACGTCCTGGCCGGTCAGGACGGTATGCGCCGGTACGAACGTGGCCGGCAGGGACAGATGATCCCCACGGGCGAGCGGGCCGAGGTGGAACCCGTGCCCGGGTCCAGCGTCGTCCTGACCATCGACCGTGACCTGCAGTGGTACGCGCAGCAGCGCATCACGGAGACCGTCGAGGCCTCCGGTGCCGAATGGGGCACGGTGACGGTGCAGAATCCGGAGACCGGCGAGATCCTCGCACTGGCCGAGGCTCCGTCGGTGGACCCGAACGACCCGGGGGCGTCCAAGGCCGAGGACCGGGGAAGCAGGGCGCTGTCCGACGTCATCGAGCCGGGATCCACCTCCAAGGTCATCACCGCGGCCGCGGCGCTGGAGGAAGGGGTGGTCGAACCCACCACCCAGTTCATGGTGCCAGACCGCTACACCACCCCCAACGGGCAGACGTTCCGCGACTCCTCGCCCCACCCGGTCCGGCCGTGGACCTTCGCGGGGATCCTCGCCGACTCTTCCAACACCGGCACGGTGATGGTCGGGCAGAAGCTGTCCAAGCAGACCCGCTACGACTACCTGAGCCGCTTCGGGCTCGGCCGGCCGACAGGGCTGGGCTTCCCCGGGGAGACCCGGGGCATCCTGGCCAAGCCCCAGGACTGGGACGGCCGGCAGCAGTACACGGTGCTGTTCGGCCAGGGCGTCTCGGTCAACGCCATCCAGTCCGCCCAGGTCTTCTCCACGATCGCCAACGACGGGGTGAAGGTCACTCCCACGCTCGTCAAGGGGACGACCGCCCCGGACGGCACGTTCACGGCCGAGCCGGCCCCCGGGAACGAGCGGGTGATCAGCGCGGAGACGGCGAAGCAGGTCCGCCTCATGCTCGAGGGAGCCGTCGAGGAGGGCACGGGCGGGAACGCCAAGATCCCGGGGTACCGGGTAGCCGGCAAGACCGGTACGGCGCAGGCGCCAGCCAAGGGCGGCTACCGCGGGTACACGGGCTCGTTCATCGGGATGGCTCCCGCCGAGGACCCGAAGCTGGTGATCTCGGTGACGGTCCAGCGGCCCAAGAACGGGTTCTACGGCGGCACGGTCGCTGCACCGGTGTTCAAGGACGTCATGTCCTACGCCCTGCAGGCCTACAAGATCCCCCCGTCGGGGCAGAAGGCGGAGCTCTACCCGCTGGAGCACAAGTGAGGGTGCCGGTCGGGCGGTCGGCGGGCCGGGCGACGGCGGCGGGTAACCTCGCCGGGTGCCTTTCCCGCCTCCAGCGTCGACCGGGGCCGGGTGGTCGCCCCGTGATCTTGCCGTGACGGGACTGCGCCCTCAGCGCACCCCGAGCCGCACGCTCGCGCAGGTCGCGGCCCGTCTGGGCGTCGGCCTGGCTCCTGGCGCCGACGGGGACGTGAGGGTCACGGGGGTCACCCACGACTCCCGTGCCGTCCGCAGGGGCGACGTGTACGCAGCACTCCCCGGGGAGCGCACCCACGGCGCCACCTTCGCCGACGAGGCGGCGCGGGCGGGGGCACGGACGGTCCTGACCGACCCTGCGGGTGCGGTGACCGCGGGCGACTGCCCGCTGCCGCTGCTGGTCGTCGACGACCCCCGCGCGGTGCTCGGCGGGCTCGCGGCCTGGCTCTACGGCGACCCCGCCGAGGGGCTCCTCCTGCTCGGTGTCACCGGCACCAACGGGAAGACCACGACGACGTTCCTGCTGGACGCCGCGCTGCGCGGAGCCGGGCACGTCACCGGCCTGGTCGGCACGGTGGAGACACGCATCGGCGAGGACCGGGTGCCGAGCGTGCGCACGACACCGGAGGCGCCGGACCTGCACTCGCTCCTCGCCGTCATGCGCGAGGCCGGCGTGACCGCCTGCTCGGTGGAGGTGTCCAGCCACGCCCTCGCGCTGCACCGCGTCGACGGCGCGGTCTTCGACGTGGTCGGGTTCACCAACCTGTCGCAGGACCACCTGGACTTCCACGGCAGCCTCGAGGGCTACTTCGAGGCCAAGGCGTCCCTGTTCACGCCCGCACGTGCTCGGCGCGGCGTCGTCGTCGTGGACGACGAGTGGGGCCGGCGCCTGGCCGGGACCACCGATCTGGACGTCGTCACGCTCGCCACGCTGGACCCTGCGGTCGGCGTCCCGGAGCAGGAGCCGGACTGGCGGGTCGTGGCCCGTCACACCGAGGAGGGCGGGCGCACCTCGTTCGCCCTTCGGCGGCGCCAGGGTGACACGCTGCGTGCGGTCTGCCCGCTGCCCGGCGACTTCAACGTCGCGAACGCGGCCCTCGCGCTCGTGATGCTGGTGGAGGCGGGGGTGGACCCGGCAGCGGCCGTCCTGGGTCTGGAGCTCGGCGCCGCCGTGCCGGGCAGGATGGAGCAGGTCAAACCATCGAGTGGCACGTCCGCCGCCGGCCCGCTCGCCGTGGTCGACTACGCCCACACCCCCGGTGCGATCGAGGCGGCACTGCGGGCGCTGCGGCCCTCCACACCCGGCCGGCTGGCCGTCGTCCTCGGTGCGGGGGGTGACCGCGACGCGGGGAAGCGCCCGGCCATGGGCGCCGCAGCCGCCCGGGCTGCCGACCTGGTGGTCGTCACGGACGACAACCCCCGGTCGGAGGACCCGGCCGCCATCCGGGCGGCCGTGCTCGAGGGGGCCCGCGAAGAGGCCGCCGCCTCCGGTGCGCGCGTCGTCGAGGTGGCCGACCGGCGGGAGGCGGTGCGGTTCGCGGTGCGGCAGGCGCCGGCGCCCACCGACACGGTGCTGGTGGCCGGCAAGGGACACGAACGAGGACAGGAGATAGGCGGCGCGGTGCACCCGTTCGACGACCGTGAGGTGCTGCGACAGGCCCTGGGGGACGGCGAGTGATCCCCACGACCCTCGCCGACGTGGCAGCCGCGACCGGGGGCCGTCTCGCCGCAGGTGCGGACCCGGCGGCCGTCGTCACCGCCGACCCGGTCGTCGACTCCCGTCTGGTCCGGGCCGGCAGCCTGTTCGTCGCCGTGCCCGGAGAGCACGTCGACGGCCACGACTTCGCCTTCGCCGCGGTGCAGGCCGGAGCGGTCGCCGTCCTCGCCGAGCGCGAGGTGGACGTGCCGTGCGTGCTGGTCGGCTCCACCGTCGCTGCGCTCGGCAGGCTGGCCCACCACGCGCTGGCCCGGCTGCCGGAGCTGGCCGTGGTCGGTGTCACCGGGTCGTCGGGCAAGACCAGCACCAAGGATTTGATGGCCGCTGTCCTGTCCGCGGTGGGCAGCACGGTCGCCGCTCAGGGCTCGTTCAACAACGAGCTGGGGGTGCCGCTCACCGCCCTGCGGGCCACCGAGCAGACCCGCTTCCTGGTGCTGGAGATGGGGGCGCGCGGGATCGGGCACATCGCCTCCTTGTGCGCCGTCGCCCGACCGCGGGTCGGTGTCGTCCTCAACGTGGGCGCCGCCCACGCCGGCGAGTTCGGCGGCCTGGACGCCGTCGAGCAGGCCAAGGGGGAGCTCGTCGAGGCGGTGCCCGAGGCGCACGCCGGCGGCGTCGCGGTGCTCAACGCCGACGACCAGCGCGTCGCCCGGATGGCATCGCGCACCGCCGGGCGGGTCGTGCGGGTCGGCACCGTGAAGTCCGCACACGTCCGGGCCACCGACATCGACGTCGACGGCAGCGGCCGCCCGCGCTTCACGCTCACCTCCACCCTGCCGGAGGCGCCGGGCAGCGCCGAGGTGTTCTTGCGTCTCGTGGGTGAGCACCACGTCGCCAACGCCCTGTCCGCGGCGGCGGTCGGCCTCGTCCTCGGGGGTGACCTCAGCACGGTCGGGGCCGCGCTCTCGCAGGCCCGGCCCGCCAGCCGGTGGCGGATGGAGGTCACCGAGCGGCCCGACGGCGTCACGGTCGTGAACGACGCGTACAACGCCAACCCGGACAGCATGCGCGCGGCGCTGAAGGCTCTCGCGGCGATGGGTCGCCCCTCCGCCGATCACCCCGACGGACGGCGGACGTGGGCGGTCCTCGGGGAGATGCTCGAGCTGGGGGACGAGGCTCTCGCACGGCACGACGAGATTGGGCGTCTCGCCGTCCGGCTGAACATCTCCCGGCTCGTCGCCGTCGGCGACGGGGCCAGAGCCATCCACACCGGCTCCTACCAGGAGGGCTCGTGGGGTCAGGAGTCCGCATGGGTGGCCGACGCGGACGCCGCGTTCGCGCTGCTGGAGGAGGAGCTGGCACCGGGTGACGTGGTCCTCGTGAAGTCGTCGAACGCGATCGGGTTGAGGTTCCTGGGGGAGCGGCTGGCGGCGGCCAGGGTGACCGCCGGATGAGGGCGGTACTCGCGGCGGCAGGTATCGCCCTGCTGCTCTCCCTGCTCGGCACGCCGCTGTTCATCCGCTTCCTGGTCAGGCGCGGGTACGGCCAGTTCATCCGGGACGACGGGCCGACCTCGCACCACACCAAACGGGGCACGCCGACGATGGGCGGGGCGGTGATCATCGGCTCCACGGTCGCCGCGTACGGCCTCGCGCACCTGCTCACCTGGTCCCCGGCGACGATCTCCGGGGTCCTGGTGCTGGGGTTGATGTCCGGTCTCGGGCTGGTCGGCTTCCTCGACGACTTCATCAAGATCACCAAGCAGCGCAGCCTCGGTCTGCGGACGGTGCCGAAGCTGGTCGGCCAGTCCGCGGTCGCGGTGGTCTTCGCGGTGCTGGCGCTGCAGTTCCCCAACGAGCAGTTCCGGACGCCGGCGTCCACCCGGATCTCCTTCATCCGCGACACCGGTATCGATCTCGCCTTCGCCGGCCTCGCCGTCGGGGTGGTCCTGTTCGTGCTCTGGGCGCAGCTGATGATCGCCGCGACCAGCAACGGCGTGAACCTCGCCGACGGGCTGGACGGCCTGGCCACCGGCGCCACCTCCTTCGTGGCCGCTGCGTACGTGCTGATCGGGATCTGGCAGTCCAACCAGAGCTGCCAGCTGATCAGCCAGGCGGGCCCCAAGTGCTACGAGGTGCGCGACCCCCGCGACCTCGCCGTGGTGGCGGCGGCGCTCATGGGCGCCTGCTTCGGGTTCCTGTGGTGGAACGCCGCGCCGGCCAAGATCTTCATGGGTGACACGGGGTCCCTCGCCCTCGGCGGTGCCCTGGCCGGGCTGGCGATCACCACCCGCACCGAGCTGCTGCTGATCCTGCTCGGCGGCCTCTTCGTGATCATCACCCTGTCGGTGGTCATCCAGGTCGGGTCGTTCAAGCTCACCGGCAAACGGGTGTTCCGGATGGCACCGCTGCAGCACCACTTCGAGCTCGCCGGGTGGGCCGAGGTCACCATCGTGATCCGGTTCTGGATCATCGCCGGCCTGTTCGTGGCGCTCGGGCTCGGGATCTTCTACGCCGAGTGGGTGGCGGGGGCGTGACCGCGTCGTCCGGTGCACCCGTGGAGGACCTGTCCGGCCGGCGGGTCGTCGTGGCCGGGGTCGGGGTGTCGGGTCTCGCGGCCGCGGACGTGCTCGCCGAGCGGGGTGCCCGGGTCGTCGCGGTCGACGGCCGGGACGACGCCGCGCATCGTGAGGCCGCCGACGTCCTCGGGGTCCTGGGCGTCGGGGTCCGGCTCGGTCCCGAGGCCACGGCAGCGCTACCGGACGTGGACGGCGCCACGCCCGACCTCGTCGTCACCTCACCGGGGTGGCGTCCCGACGCGCCCGTGCTCACCCAGGCCGTGCGGGCCGGCGTCCCGGTATGGGGTGACGTGGAGCTGGCGTGGCGGCTGCGGCCACCGGGCGCTGCGCCCTGGTTGTGCGTGACCGGCACGAACGGCAAGACGACGACGGTGCGGATGCTGACCTCGATGCTGCGCGCCGCCGGCCTTCGGGCCGAGGCGATCGGCAACGTCGGGACGCCGGCGTTGCACGCGGTCACCGCAGCCGAACCGCTGGACGTGCTGGCGGTCGAGCTGTCGAGCTTCCAGCTGCACTGGTCGAGCTCGATCTCGCCGCTGGCAAGCGTCTGCCTGAACGTCGCTCCCGACCACCTGGACTGGCACGGGTCGATGGAGGGGTACCGCGCCGACAAGGGCCGGGTCTACCAGCACACGCAGGTGGCGTGCGTCTACAACGTCGCCGACCCGGTGACCGAGCGGCTCGTCCGGGACGCGGACGTCGTCGACGGCTGCCGCGCCGTCGGCTTCACCCTCGGCGTGCCCGACGTGTCGATGCTCGGCGTCGTCGACGACGTGCTCGCCGACCGGGCGTTCGTGGACAACCGCGCCACGAGCGCCGCGGAGCTCGCGACCCTGGACGACGTCGCGGTGGCCGGCGGGGGAGTGGCCGCCCCCCACGTGGTGGCCAACGCACTGGCCGCCGCAGCCCTGGCGAGGGCCTACGGGGTGCCGAGCGGGGCCGTCCGGGACGGGCTGCGCACCATGGTGCCGGAGCGGCACCGGATCACGACGGTGGGTGAGTCCGGCGGCGTTCGCTGGGTGGACGACTCGAAGGCGACCAACACGCACGCCGCCGAGGCGTCGCTGACTGCGTTCGATCCCGTGGTGTGGGTCGCCGGGGGACTGGCCAAGGGTGCGACGTTCGACGAGCTGGTGGCGGCGCACGCCCGAAGGCTGCGGGGCGTCGTCCTGATCGGGGTGGACCGGGAGCCGCTGCGGTCGGCGCTGGAGCGACACGCCCCCGATGTCCGTGTGGTGGAGGTGGAACCCACCGACACTGGAGCCATGGTGATGCGGCGGGCGGTCCGGGTGGCCGCCGGGCTGGCGCGCCCCGGGGACACGGTGCTACTGGCCCCGGCCTGCGCGTCGATGGACCAGTTCGTCGACTACAAGGAACGGGGCGAGAAGTTCGCCGCCGCTGTCCGTGAGCACGTCGCCGGGGGTGAGGGCTGAGATGGCGCTCGACAGCCGGATCGGGCCCGCCGAGAAGGGGCACGGGCCCGGGCGGGTCTCCCGGGCCGTGGACCAGCTGCTGCGCTGGGAGACACCAGCGACCAGCTTCTACCTGCTGCTGGCAGCCAGCTCCCTGCTGATCGTCTTCGGATTGATCATGGTGCTGTCCAGCTCGAGCGTGGAGTCGATCGCCGCCGGCGCGTCCCCGTACGGCGTGTTCGCCCGGCAGGCGATGTTCGCCGCCATCGGGGTGCCGCTGATGTGGCTGGCCTCGAGGATCAGCGTGACCGGCTGGAAGCGCCTGGCCTGGCCGCTGCTGTTCGCCGGGGTGCTCGGCCAGGTGCTGGTCTTCACACCGATCGGTGTCGGGGTGAAGGGCAACACGAACTGGATCGAGGTCGCCGGGTTGCGTGCTCAGCCCTCGGAGGCGGCCAAGATCGCTCTGATCGTGTGGCTGGCCGCGGTCCTGGCGAGGAAGAAGCCGCTGCTGGACCAGTGGAGCCACGTCCTGCTGCCGGTCGGCCCCGTCGCCGGCCTCGTGCTCGCTCTCGTGCTGCTCGGCCACGACCTCGGCACGGGCCTCGTGCTCATGCTCGTCGTGGTGGGCGCCATGTTCGTCGCCGGGGTGCCGATGCGGATGTTCGCCGTGGCGGGTGGCATCCTCGCCGGCCTGGCGGCCGTCATGGTCGCGACCAGCGCGAACCGGATGGGCCGCATCAGCGCCTGGCTGTCCGGGAGCTGTGACTACTACGGCGACTGCTGGCAGACGACCCGCGGCAAGTGGGCACTGGCGTCCGGGGGCTGGTGGGGTGTCGGGCTCGGGGCGAGCCGCGAAAAGTGGTCCTACCTGCCCGAGGCCCAGAACGACTTCATCTACGCGATCATCGGCGAGGAGCTCGGCTTGCCCGGCACGCTAACCGTGATCCTGCTTTTCGCCGCCCTCGCCGTGGCGTTCGCCCGGGTGATCCGCCGCCACGACGACGTCTTCGTGAAGATCGCGACCGGCGCGGTGATGGCCTGGGTGCTGGGACAGGCCATGATCAACATGGCGGTGGTGCTGGGCATGCTCCCGGTGATCGGGGTGCCCCTCCCGCTGGTGTCGAACGGTGGCTCGGCGTTGATCTCCACGATGGTCGCGCTCGGCATGGTGATGTCCTTCGCCCGGTCCGAGCCGGGCGCCAAGGACGTGCTCGCGGCACGGGCAGGGGTGGTGCGCCGGTCGCTCGCCGTTGTGCCGCGGCCCAGGATGAGGCCCCGGACGAGGAGCGGCGCATGACCTCGGTGCTGCTGGCAGGCGGCGGCAGCGCCGGGCACGTGAGCCCCATGCTCGCCCTGGCCGACGCGCTGCGCCGTCGCGACCCCGACACCACGCTGCTGGCCCTCGGTACGGCCGAGGGGCTCGAGTCACGGCTCGTGCCCGCGCGCGGGTACCGCCTGTCGCTGGTGCCGAGGGTGCCGATGCCCCGGCGTCCATCGAGGGACGTGCTGCGGCTCCCCGGGGCGCTGCAGGGGGCGATCAAGGCAGCAG
>JASBSH010000163.1 GCA_030149025.1 Actinomycetales bacterium
GATCCGGCCTGTCAATCCGCAGGATCCTCCGTCACCTGCGGCCACTGCGGTCCGCGACAATCACCCTCAACGGAGCCACCCGCACCTTCGACCCCGCCATCGACACCGACACCGACACCCTCATCAAGACCATCACCAAACGCAGGCCAAGGCACTAGGGCAAATGAACCAACTCAGGCCACAGACTGAGATAATTACTGCAAGATGAGGACACGCAGCAGGATAGGTCGGGTGAGCCAGCCGGTGCTGCCGTTGCTGCCTGCCGAGGCACGTTCGATCGGTCCTTCCGCGGGGTTGCTGGAGGGCCCGGACGGTGGCGTGGTGTTCGTGTTCGGGATGGCGACCTACAGCTACGGCGGCGCGGACCGGGCGGGTCGGCGGTTGGCGGCGGTGCAGTTGGTCCGGACCAACGTCGCGTCGGTCGCGGAGGTGGCATCCGCGTTCGGGGTGAACGCCGCGACGGTGTGGCGCTGGGCGGCAGCGTTCGACACCACGGGGGTGCTGGGGCTGGTGCCGGAACGCCCGGGTCCGCGGCGGGCCAGCAAGCTCACCGCGGCGTTGGCGGCGCGGATCGTGGAGCTGGACGCGACGGGTCTGACCTTGGCGCAGATCGCCGAGCAGAGCGCGGTGTCGACGGCCACGGTCCGGGTCGCGTTGGGTCGGGTCCGCTCGCGCAACGTCGAAACGACAGACCAGGTGGCCGACGCCATTGCGCATCCCGACGACGAGGTCGACGACGAGGACGAGGAGCGGGCTGAACTGGAAGTCCTGGCGGCACCGCTGCCGCGCACGGCCGAGCGGGTCGCCGCCCGGTTCGGGGAGCTGGTCGAGGCGCCGGTAGTGCTCACCGAAGGAGCGCAGCTTCCCCTGGCGGGGCTGCTGCTGGCGTTGCCAGCGCTGGAAACGACCGGGCTGCTCGAGGTCGCCGGCGAGGTCTTTCCGCCGATGCGCAAAGGCTTCTACGGGCTGCGGGCCACGCTGTTGATGACGTTGTTCCTGGCGTTGCTGCGCGAACCCCGCGCCGAAGGCGCGACCCGGCTGCGACCGGCGGACCTGGGTCGGCTGCTGGGGCTGGATCGGGCACCGGAGGTCAAGACGCTGCGCCGCAAACTCGCCGAGCTCGCCTCTCACGGCAAAGGTGCGCAGTTGCAGGCCGCGCTCGGCCGGCATCACGCCACGACTCGTCCGGACGCGGTCGGGTTCCTCTACCTCGACGGGCACGTCCGGGTCTACAGCGGCACCCGGGAGCCGCCCAAGACCCACATCGCGCGGATGCGGATCGCTGGCCCCGCAACGGAAGAGACCTGGGTCGGTGATGCCGAGGGTGATCCGGTGATGGTCGTCACCGCCGCTCCGTCGCAGTCCTTGGCGGCCGAGCTGCACCGGCTGCTGCCGGACCTGCGGGCCCTGATCGGACCCGACCGACGGTGCACGGTGGTGTTCGACCGTGGCGGCTACTCCCCGCAGGTGTTCACCGAGATCATCACCGCCAACTTCGACCTGCTCACCTACTACAAGGGACCCTGGGCCCGGTCACCCGTCAAAGACTTCACGACCGTGGACTACCAAGCCCCCGACGGCACCCGCCACAGCTACCAGCTCGCCGAACGCCTCATCGAGTTGCCTGTCCCAGGGCGGC
>JASBSH010000166.1 GCA_030149025.1 Actinomycetales bacterium
TCAAAGGCGCTGAATCTGGGCGTGGGGCGAAGGACGGCGGCTACGCTCGCGATCGTGCAGACCACGGTGTTGAGCTTCGACCCGCTCTCGGGCACCGGCACGGTCCTCACCGACGACGGCGTGGAGATGGACCTGGCCGAGGACGCCTTGGCTCGCAGCGGTTTGCGGCATCTGCGTCCGGGGCAACGGGTCACCTGCCAGCTGGTCCCCGGCCCGCAGGGCGAGGACCTGGTGACCGGCGTGCGGATCCTCGGCATCGGTGACTGACGAACCGCCGCGCGGACGCTCAGACGCCGATCGGCTCGCGTTCCTGCCAGTAGCAGTCCGCCCCGAGTGCCTCGAGCTTCTCCGAGAAGTGCTCATATCCGCGGTCGATCAGCTCGATGCCGCTGACCGTCGAGCCCCCCTCTGCGGCAAGGGCCGCGATGAGGTGGCTGAAGCCACCACGCAGATCCGGCACGACGATGTCCGCACCGCGTAGTGGTGTCGGGCCGGAGATCGCGGCGGAGTGCTGGAAGTTGCGCCGGCCGAAGCGGCACGGCGTCGGGCCGAGGCACTCGCGGTACGTCTGGATGCGCGCTCCCATCCGGTTGAGGGCGTCGATGAAGCCGAATCGGTTCTCGTAGACCGTCTCGTGCACGATGGAAAGGCCGCTGGCCTGGGTGAGCGCCACCACCAGCGGTTGCTGCCAGTCCGTCATGAAGCCCGGGTGGACGTCGGTCTCGAGCGCGATCGCGTTCAGCTCGCCCCCGGGGTGATAGAAGCGGATGCCCTCGTCGTCGATGTCGAAGGCGCCGCCGACCTTCCGGAAGACGTTGAGGAACGTCATCAGGTCCGGCTGCGTCGCACCCCTGACGTACACGTCGCCGCGTGTCGCCAGCGCCGCGCAGGCCCACGACGCCGCCTCGATCCGGTCCGGCAGCGCCCGGTGGGTGAAACCGGTGAGCGAGTCGACGCCCTCGATGCGGATCACGCGGTCCGTGTCGACGCTGATGACGGCGCCCATCTTCTGCAGAACCGCGATGAGATCCATGATCTCCGGCTCGACTGCGGCGTTGCGCAGCTCGGTGGTGCCGTCGGCCCGCACGGCGGTCAGCAGGACCTGCTCGGTGGCGCCGACGCTCGAGTAGGGCAGCGCCAGCCGGGTACCGCGAAGTCGCTGCGGAGCCGAGATGCGGATCCCCTGTGCCCGCTTCTCCACCAGGGCCCCGAACTGCCGCAGCACGTCGAGGTGGAAGTTGATGGGCCGGTCGCCGATCCGGCACCCGCCAAGGTCCGGGATGAACGCCTCACCGAGGCGGTGCACCAGCGGGCCGCAGAACAGGATGGGGATGCGGCTCGCCCCCGCGTGCGCGTCGATATCGGACACGTGCGCCTTCTCGACGTTGCTCGGGTCCAGGAGCAGCACACCACCGGAGCGGCCGTCGGCGATCGAGACGCCGTGCAGCTCGAGCAACCCCTTGACGACCGAGACGTCCCGGATGTCCGGCACGTTGGTGAGCTTGCTGGGCGTCTCCCCCAGCAACGACGCGACCATCGCCTTGGAGACGAAGTTCTTCGCTCCCCTGACCTGGATGGTCCCGTTCAGGGCTACCCCGCCGTTGACCGTCAGCACCGAGGTCATGGTCCTCCATCAATACGCGGTCGACGATCTGTTCGCCGGCTCGAGTGGCGTTTCCGTTCCGGCCGGCTGCGACGCTGGGCCGACAACCAGGGTAAACGCACACGGCGGCGGGCCGATCCCTCACCCGGAACCGGCCCGCCGTCGATCACTTGCCGAAGTGAGTGCGGGTCACGCCTTCTTGGTCGTGCGTGCCGTTCCCGTCTTCCTGGCGGTGGCCTTCTTGGCCGCGCCGCTGGCCGTGGTCGCCTTGGTGGCAGTCGACTTGGTGGCAGTCGACTTGGTGGCAGCCTTCGTGGCCCTCTTCGCGGTGGTCGAGGTGGCCGCGCGGCCGGTCGCCTTCGTCGCCGTCGCCTTGGACGCCGTCGTGCCGGCCGGCGCCGCCTTGGTCGCCCTGGTCGCCCTGGTTGCCTTGGCGGGCGCCGCCTTCGTCGTCGTCCTGGTGGCGGTCTTCTTGGTCACACCGCCGGCGGTGGTCGCCTTCTGGACCGCCTTCGTACCCGCGGCCTTCTTCGCGGTAGCGGTCGTGCCGGCTGCCCTGCGTCCGGTCGCCTTGGTCGCTGCCTTCTTGGCAGTACCGGCCACACGGCCGGCAGCTGCACCGGCGTCCGCGGCGGCGCGGCTCACACGGGAGGTGGCGGAGGCCAACCCGGCGGCGGGCTTCGGAAGGCTACGCGGGTTGGCGACGAAACCCTTGAAAGCAGTGCCGGCCTTGAACCGCGGAACGGAGGTCTTCTTGATCTTCACGGTCTCGCCGGTGCGAGGGTTGCGACCGGTACGGGCTGCTCGCGCAACCTTCTCGAAGGTGCCGAAGCCACTGATGGCGACACGCTCCCCCTTCGAGACCGAACGGACGATGGTGTCGATCACTGCGTCGACGGCGTCCGTAGCAGCCTTCCGGCTGCCCAGCCGTGACTCGAGTGCCGCGACCAGATCTGCCTTGTTCACTGACTTCCCCTCCAGTGCTGTGCCGAGCCCTCGCTCGATCTTCGGGACGACGGTAGGCCCATGTGGGGCGTCAGTCCACTACAACGGCAGGGTGGAGGCGTTGTGTCTCAACGACAAACGACCGTTTCCAGCGGGCCGAAGAGAGCTCAGGAGCGGGCGGAGAGCCGCTCGAGGAGGGTTCTCAGCGCCGCTCCCGCGGCGTGCGGGTCGTGCCGTGACAGGGCCAGAGCAACATGAAAACGCTTGTGCAACAAGGTGATTTCGTCATCGCAGGAAGCCGTTGCGCCTGGCAGCAGGGCCAGCCTGGCGGCCACCTCCCCCATCAGGTCGGCCGCCTCACCGGCCACACCGGGAAAAAGGCGTGGCCGGTGAGGAAAGATTTTTTCGAAGTGGTGCTCCGACCGGCCGTGTCGCCCATGAGGAAGATCCCTCAGATCGGTGTGGTCGTGGGCTTCCAGGCCGGACGCGTGGCCTCGAAGGAGGCGATCGCATCGGCATGCCGGAGGGTCAGACCGATGTCGTCCAGACCTTCCATCAGCCGCCAACGGGTGTAGGCGTCGATGCTGAGCGGGGCCACGATGTCGGCGCACCGCACCTGCTCAGCCTTCAGGTCGACGGTCACCTCCGTTCCGGGGTGGTTCTCGAGCACCTTCCAGATCAGCTCGATGTCGGCCTGGGAGAGCTGGGCGGCGACGAGCCCCTGCTTGCCGGCGTTGCCCCGGAAGATGTCGGCGAACCGCGAGGACAACACGGCCCGGAAGCCGTAGTCCTTCAACGCCCAGACAGCGTGCTCCCGCGACGAGCCGGTGCCGAAGTCAGGGCCGGCCACGAGCACCGACCCACCGGCGAACGCCTCGTTGTTCAGGACGAACTCGGGGTCGCCCCGCCAGGCGGCGAACAGGCCGTCCTCGAACCCCGTACGAGTAACCCGCTTGAGGTACACCGCCGGGATGATCTGGTCGGTGTCCACGTTGCTGCGCCGCAGCGGAACCCCGACACCGGTGTGGGAGATGAACGGTTCCATGGCTGTTCGGTCCTCTCCTTCAGCTCGCCGCGCCGGCCGCAGCCGGAGTCGCGCTGTCGTCTGAGCTCGCCGGCGGCAGGTCGGCCGGGGAGGAGAGCGTGCCCCTGACCGCCGTCGCCGCTGCCACGAGTGGGCTCACCAGGTGGGTGCGGCCACCCTTGCCCTGCCGGCCCTCGAAGTTGCGGTTGGAGGTGGACGCCGAACGCTCCCCGGGGGCGAGCTGGTCCGGGTTCATACCCAGGCACATCGAGCAACCGGCCTGACGCCACTGCGCACCGAACTGCTCGAAGACGTCACCGAGTCCTTCCGCCTCTGCCTGAAGGCGAACACGACCGGAGCCGGGGACGACCAGAACGCGCACGGACTCCGCCTTCTTGCGGCCCCGCATGACCTCGGCCGCCGCCCGCAGGTCCTCGATCCGCCCGTTGGTGCAGGAGCCGATGAAAACGGTGTCGACGGTGATGTCGCGAAGCGGCGTACCGGGGTCCAGGTCCATGTACTCCAGCGCCCGCTGCGCCGCGTGCCGGGCGTTATCGTCCGCGAAGTCCTCCGGCGAGGGCACGGCCGCGGACAACGGCAGACCCTGTGCGGGGTTGGTGCCCCAGGTGACGAAGGGCTCGATCTCCTCGCCCTCGAGCACGACCTCGGCGTCGAACTGCGCGTCATCGTCGGTTGCGAGATCACGCCATGCCGCCACGGCGGCGTCCCAGTCGGCTCCCTGCGAGGCGTGCGGTCTGCCCTTGAGGTACTCGAAGGTGGTGTCATCCGGCGCGATCATGCCAGCGCGGGCACCGGCCTCGATCGACATGTTGCACACCGTCATCCGCGCTTCCATCGTCAGCGCGCGGATGGCTTCGCCGCGGTACTCCAGGACGTAGCCCTGCCCGCCGCCCGTGCCGATCCTGGCGATGACGGCGAGGATCAGGTCCTTGGCCGTGACACCCGACCGGAGCCGGCCGTTCACGGTGATCGCCATCGTGCGGAACGGCTTCAGCGGCAGCGTCTGGGTCGCCAGGACGTGCTCGACCTCGGAGGTGCCGATACCGAACGCCAGAGCACCGAAAGCCCCGTGCGTCGAGGTGTGCGAGTCACCGCAGACCACGGTCATACCGGGTTGGGTGAGGCCGAGCTGGGGACCGACGACGTGGACGATGCCCTGCTCCACGTCACCCAGTGGGTGCAGCCGGATCCCGAACTCCCCGCAGTTGCGCCGCAGCGTCTCCACCTGGGTGCGGCTGACGGGGTCGGCGATGGGCAGGTCGATGTCAGCCGTCGGGACGTTGTGGTCCTCTGTGGCGATCGTGAGATCAGGACGCCGGACAGGTCGCCCCGCTTCCCGAAGGCCGTCGAAGGCCTGGGGGCTCGTCACCTCGTGAATGAGATGGAGGTCGATGTAGAGCAGATCGGGCTCGCCGTTCTCGCCCTTCCGAACGACATGGGCGTCCCAGACCTTCTCAGCGAGAGTGCGGCCCATCAGCTCCTCAGTCCTTCCCTGCTAGCCCGTCGGCTGTGCCCGTTGCGATCGGTGGAGGTCGCCGTACCAGAGTGGCACCGGGAAGAGGGCGGAAGGATTTGCGTCTCACCACTCAAGACGGCAATATCACGACATGGACAACTCGAGCGTCTCCAGCGGTGTAGGGGTTCTCGACAAGGCGGCCCTCGTCCTCGCCGCGCTCGAGGCCGGCCCGGCGACGCTCGCTCAGCTCGTCGCCGCCACGGGGCTGGCCCGACCCACTGCACACCGACTCGCGGTGGCGCTTGAGCACCACCGCCTCGTCGCGCGGGACATGCAGGGCCGCTTCGTCCTCGGCCCGCGGTTGGGTGAGCTGGCGGCAGCGGCGGGAGAGGACAGGCTCCTGGCCGCGGCAGGTCCCGCCCTCAACGCGCTGAGGGACCACACCGGGGAGAGCGCGCAGCTCTTCCGCCGTCAGGGGGACTCCCGCGTCTGCGTGGCCGCGGCCGAACGGCCCGTCGGGCTGAGGGACTCGATCCCTGTGGGATCCACGCTTTCCATGCTCGCAGGGTCGGCGGCGCAGGTCCTGCTGGCCTGGGAGGAGCCGGACCGGCTGCACCGCGGTCTGCGCGGCGCACGGTTCACGGCAACGACCCTGTCAGGCGTCCGTCGCCGGGGCTGGGCCCAGAGCATCGGCGAACGGGAGGCGGGGGTGGCCTCCGTCTCCGCGCCGGTGCGCGGCCCGTCCGGCCGTGTCGTGGCGGCGGTGTCGATCTCGGGCCCGATCCAGCGACTGACGCGCCAGCCGGGCCGGCTCCACGCCGCGGCGGTGGTCTCGACTGCCAACCGGCTGACCGATGTCGTGAAGCGCGCCGGCACCTGACCCCCCCCCAACTCCCCGCCCTGACGCGGTCCTCGTCGGGCATGATCATGCACTTCTGCACGACAGCTCCAGCTGGCAGGCAGGAGGGGACGAGACTCTGCAATGGATGCACGAATGGATGCAGCCACAGCGCGTGCTGACAGCACATCTCCTGCAACCATCCCTGCAACGACCGGCGGGCTGGCGCGCCGAGGCGTACGAAAGTGCATGATCACGAGGGAAGTGCGGGAGGCGGTCACGCCTGAGGGGCGGTTGGGTCACACACGCAGCCCGACGACAAGCGTCACCAACCCCTTGGCTGGGTGCAGCGCGGGCCTGGGGGCCCAAACGAGACGGCCGGATC
>JASBSH010000246.1 GCA_030149025.1 Actinomycetales bacterium
GTCACTCCGACCTGCTGCGGGAGAGCGAGCACTACCGGCACGTCATCTCCAGCCTCGAGCTCGCCGAGCGTGAGGCGCGCGACCCGTCGGATGTGATGGACGCCCCGGCCGCAAGCCGCGAGGAACCCTTCGATGCCCTCGAGAAGGAGGTGACCCGATGAGCACGACCACCGGAAACGCCACGGCCGCCGTCGCACCCGAGCAGCTTGTGGCCGCCGCATCCGACGAGCGGGTCACCAGCTTCCACGTCCGGGACGTGGCGCTCCCCCGCGACGCCGGGACGATGGCGCTGATCACGATGGACAACGGCTTCGACCACACCAAGCCGACGACGTTCGGGCCGCAGGGTCTGCTGAACCTGCGGGACGCCCTCGACACCGTGCGGCAGCGCGCGGAGGCAGGCGAGGTCGCCGCCGTCGGGCTGACGGGCAAGCCGTTCGTCTTCGCGGTGGGGGCGGACCTCAAGGAGGTCGGCGGCATCAGCACGCGCGAGACGGCCACGGCGGTTGCCCGCCTCGGCCACGACCAGCTGCGGCGCCTCGGTCAGCTGCCCGTTCCGAGCTTCGCCTTCATCAACGGCGCCGCGATGGGCGGCGGCCTGGAGATCGCGCTGCACTGCACCTACCGCACCGTGTCGGCAGGCGCCGGGGCGCTGGCGCTGCCGGAGTGCTTCCTCGGGCTCGTACCCGGTTGGGGCGGGACGTACCTGCTGCCGCGCCTGATCGGCGTCCGGAACGCCCTGACGGTGATGATCCAGAACCCGCTGGACAACAACCGGATGACGGGCGGGCCCCAGTCGCTCCAGCTCGGAATCGCCGACGCGATGTTCGCGCCTGCCGACTTCCTGGAGGAGTCGCTGGACTGGGCGGCCGGCGTCCTGGTCGGCGAGGTGAAGGTGGACCGTCGCGACGCGGGCCTGGACGACGGACCCGCCTGGGACGCAACGGTCTCCGCGGCGAAGGAGGCTGTGGACATGAAGGTGCAGCGCGCCACACCCGCGCCGTACCGCCTGCTCGAGCTGGTCTCACTCGCCCGCACGGCCGACCCGGACACGGCGTTCGCCGCCGAGGACGAGGCTCTGACGGACCTGATCATGAGCGACGAGTTCCGCGCCGGGCTGTACGCGTTCGACCTGGTGCAGCGACGCGCGAAGCGACCAGTCGGCGTCCCCGACGAGTCCCTGGCCCGCCCGGTGACCAAGGTCGGCATCGTCGGGGCCGGCCTGATGGCGAGCCAGTTGGCGCTGCTGTTCGCGCGGCGGCTGCTGGTGCCGGTGGTCATGACGGACCTCGACCGGGAGCGGGTCGACTCCGGCGTCGGCTACGTGCACGCCGAGGTCGACAAGCTGCTGGCCAAGAAACGGGTGAACCCCGACGCCGCGAACCGGCTGAAGGCCCTGGTGTCCGGGTCGACGTCGAAGGCCGGTTTCGCCGACGCCGACTTCGTCGTCGAGGCGGTGTTCGAGGACATGTCCGTCAAGCAGCAGGTGTTCGCCGAGGTCGAGGCGATCGTCGGCCCGCACTGCGTCCTGGCGACGAACACGTCCTCGCTGTCGGTGACCGAGATGGCGTCGAAGCTGCAGCACCCGGAACGGGTCGTCGGCTTCCACTTCTTCAACCCGGTCGCGGTCATGCCCTTGTTGGAGGTCGTCCGTGCTGAGGCGACTGACGACGCGACCGTCGCCACCGCCTTCGCGGCGGCCAAGGCGCTGAAGAAGACCGCGATCGCCGTGAGCGACTCCCCCTCCTTCGTCGTCAACCGGCTGCTCGGTCGCTTCATGGGCGAGGTGGCGCGGATCGTGGACGACGGCACGCCGGTCGAGGTGGCCGACAGCGCGTTCGGTGGTCTGGCGCCGATGCCGCCCTATGTGCTGCTCGGACTGGTCGGTCCGGCGATCGCCCTGCACAACAGCGAGTCGCTGCACGCCGCGTTCCCGCAGCGGTTCTACGTGTCGGAGAACCTGCGGCGGGTCGTCCAGGCGGGCAAGCGCGGCTTCTACATCCAAGCCGAGGGGCGGCCCGTCCTGGATCCAGAGGTCCTGGCGTTGCTCGAGCGTCCGGCGACGCCGGTGGCGCTCGAACCCGGGCAGGTCCGCGAGCGCGTCCTGGACGCCCTGGCCGAGGAGGCGCGCCTGATGCTCCAGGAGGGTGTCGTGAGCGGGCCCCAGGACATCGACCTGGCGATGATCACCGGTGCCGGGTTCTCGTTCTGGAACGGGGGGCTGCTGCCGCTGCTCGACCGCAGCGGCGCCTCCGAGCGCGTGAACGGCAGGCGGTTCCTTCCGGTGGGGGTTGCGAGCATCGCGCGCTGACCGGGGCGGGGTGGCGAGCGTCGTGAAGCCTGGCGCTCGCCCTCTACCGACGAGTGCGGCGTTCGGTGCGCGTCGCGCCGGCGTGTCGGCCTGCGAACGTCGCACAGAACGGGTGAGGCGAGGGGGAAGGGGGGCGAAGACGCAGGCGGCGGAGGCTCGGAGCCAGCTCGAGCCCGGTCCCTTTCAGCACGAACAGTGAGCAGCCGGCAACGGAACGTAGAAGAAATTCGAGCATTTTGTCTCATGGAACACTTGAGTAACACGCGGCTCACGCCGATGATGCTCAGGTGCGCCGGATCTCCGCGGCTCTGACCGCGCTCCTGACCCCTGCCCTCGTGGCCCTGCCGACGGTTTCGTTCGCGAGCTCTGACGAGGCGAAGCCCGTGACCCCTGAGGTCACGAACACCCGCATCGTCGGCGTGGACGACCAGGCGTTGGACAAGGCACCGCCCGTGGACGCGCAGGCGGCCAAGAAGGAGGCGCCGAAGGTCGAGATCGAGCAGGACGACCCGACGGTGCTCACCCAGGAGCGGCGGACCGAGCCATTCACCGTCGCGGCTGTGAGCTGGTTGGCCAGCTCCGGCGTGACGGCCAAGGACATCGCGGTGAACGTGCGGGTCCGGGAGGACGGTCGGTGGACCGACTGGCAGCAGCTCCCGGTGCCGGACGAGGGCCCGGACGCCGACTCTCCGGAGAGCAAGCAGGCGCGGGTCGGGACCGCCCCCCTGTTCGCCGACCAGGCCGACGGGATCCAGGTGCGCGTGGACACCCCGACCGGGCTGCCGCCGGCGGGCCTGCAAGTCAGCACCATCGACCCGGGTCGCTCCCCGGCCGACGACGACATCGTCGCGAAGCAGCCACCCGGCACCGCGAACGCCGCGGCCCTGCAGCCCACGATCATCACCCGTAAGCAGTGGGGGGCCGACGAGCGGCTGCGCAAGCCGACGTCGCTCAACGCCACGGTGAAGGCGGTCTTCGTCAACCACACGGCCGGGTCGAACAGCTACACCCCCGCCGAGGCCGCCGCGCAGGTCCGCGCCATCTACGCCTACCACACCAAGACCCTCGGCTGGTCGGACATCGGCTACAACTTCCTCGTCGACCAGTTCGGGCGGATCTACGAAGGCCGCGCCGGCAGCATCACGCAGGCGGTGCAGGGGGCACATGCAAGCGGCTTCAACACCGACACGATGGGCGTGTCCGCCATGGGGAACTTCGAGGTCGCCCAGCCCCCCGCCGCCATGGTGAACTCGCTGGCCGCGGTGACCGGCTGGAAGCTGTCGCAGTACAACCGGGACGTGCTCGGCAAGACGACGCTCACGAGCGCCGGCGGCACGTCCAAGTACAAGGCCGGGACGAACGTGACGCTCAACGTCGTCGCCGCGCACCTCGACACCGGCCTGACCGTCTGCCCG
Source organism: Actinomycetales bacterium (assembly GCA_030149025.1). Lineage (GTDB taxonomy): Bacteria > Actinomycetota > Actinomycetes > Actinomycetales > BWSM-131 > BWSM-131. Next base: position 3,727 of record JASBSH010000246.1, read on the forward strand.
GGCAAGTACCTGTACGCACAGCTCGGCAGCCTGCGCTCGAAGGCCGCGAACTACGCCAAGTACTCCTCGATCACGGCACCGGCACCGGCACCGGCACCCGCGCCGGTCGCGACGAATGTCCAAACGCCTACGGACCTGTTCACGGCGGACCGGATGGCCGACCTCGCCGCCGTCGACCGGCGCACCGGGCGGCTGTACATGTACCCCGGTAACGGCCGTGGCTACCTGCAGCCGCGCTCGTACGTCAGTGGCGGCTGGTCCGGGATGGACATGCTCACCGGGGTCGGCGACATGAACGGCGACGGCAGGGCCGACCTGGTCGCGCGGAGCGCGAGCAACGGCCGGCTGTGGCTCTACCCGGGCAACGGCAGGGGCGGCCTCGGCAAGGCGGTGCTGATCGGGAACGGCGGCTGGAACGTGATGACTTCGATCACCGGCGTCGGTGACTTCAACGGCGACGGCAAGGCCGACCTCGTCGCGGTGGAGCGCGGGGGGAAGATCTGGCTCTACCCGGGCACCGGCAAGGGCCCGCTGGGCAAGCGGGTCCAGATCGGAAATCCCTCCACCATCCGGCAGATGATGACCGGCGTCGGTGACGTCGACGGCGACCGGAAGCCGGACGTCGTCACGATCGACTCCAAGGACGGCTCGCTGTGGCTGTTCTCCGGCAACGGCAAGGGCGGCTGGGGCAGGTTCACCAAGCTCGGCCGCGGCTGGGGTGCGATGAGCGACCTGGCCGGGGTCGGGGACGTCAACGGCGACGGCAAGGCGGACCTGCTCGCCATCAACCGCACCACCGGGAAGCTGCTGCTGTACCCGGGGACCGGCAAGGCCGGCTTCGGCCGCGGCATGCAGGTCGGCAGCGGCTGGTCGGGCTACGACATCGCGGGCTGACTCCGACACGTCGAAGCGCGGTCGGCGCACTAGCGTTGACCTGTGAGCGGGGTGGGCCGGCAGGACCTGCCGGGGGGCCAGTTGCGGTTGCGCCGGCTGGTGCTGGCCGTCAGCGTGCTCGAGGATCTCGACCTCGAACCCCGCGATGCCGGCGTCCTGCTGACGGGCCGGCGGGTGCTGGTCCCGTGGGAGGCGCTGGAGCACGCGGTCGGCGGTCACCTCGGTCGGGTGGACGACCCGGACGACGCCACCGCGCGCCTGCGGGTCAGCGCCCTGTTGCGGTTACGGGCCCTGCTCGCGGACCTCGGCTCGACGGCCCCGGTCGTCCTGCGGCAGGCGGCCAGGGCGCTGGCCCTGCCGCACGACCACGCGGTGCATCCCGGACCGGACTGGGTGCAGGAGCAGGTGCTCGGCGGGGTGCTGGACTGCGGGGTGGCCCTGCTCGGTGTGCTCGACGACCCTGTCCAGGTCCTCCCCCTGCCCCCTGCCGTGGCGCAGGCCGCCGGGGTGGACCCGGCCGATTGGTGGCCGGCCGTGCGGGAGCACGCCGAAGGCATGGGCCACCTCGCCGTCCAGCGGTTGCGCCGGGACCGCGGCGGTCGCCAGCAGGTCATCCGCCCCGTCGGCGGAGTGGACGTCCCTACGCTGCTGCTCGCTCCCGCCCTGCGCCGGTACCTCGCCGACGGTGACGGGTCGGGGATGCGAGCCGTCGCTGTCCCGATGCGGTCCCGTGGATGGTTCGACCTGGCCCGTATCGACCCCGCGTTCGTCGCAGCCGCATGGTCGGCCACCTCCGAACCCGAACGCGGTCTGCCCGTACCCCTGCTCGTGACGGCGGACGAGGTCGGTGCGGCACCGGCCGGCGGAGACGTGCGGGAGGCTCTCAGCGACCCGGTACGCGAGGAGACCTGGAAGCACGATGTCCGGTACCACCGGTGAGCCGCCGGACGTTCGAACCGCTCGCCCGAGCGCGACCGACCATGTGAGGCCGGCCCATCGAAACCCACTCGATTGCGTGGTCCACGCACACGGTTCGGCGTGGAGTTGATCCCTAGCGTTCAGCCATGACGTCACGCAGCGGACTCAGCGGTCGGACCGCCCTGGTCACGGGGGCGGCGAGCGGGATCGGTGCGGCATGCGCCCGGCAACTGGCGTCCGAGGGTGCCCGCGTGATCGCCGTCGACATCGCCGCCGAGGGGCTGAAGGCGCTGGTCGACAGCGTGAGCGACATGAGTGACATGAGTGACACGGACGGCACGGTCATCGAGCCGGTCACGTGTGACCTTTCCGACCTCGACGCCGTCGACGCCCTGCCGGGAGAGGTCGACGTGCTCGTGAACAACGCCGGCGTACAGCACGTGGCGCCGGTGCACGAGTTCCCGCCGGATCGCTTCTCCTTCATCCTGCGGCTGATGCTCGAGTCACCGTTCCGGCTCACGCGGCACGTCCTGCCGCACATGTACGCGCAGAAGTGGGGACGCGTGGTGAACATCTCGAGCGCCCACGGGCTGCGGGCCAGCGCCTACAAGAGCGCCTACGTGTCGGCCAAGCACGGGCTGGAGGGGTTCAGCAAGGTCGTGGCGCTGGAGGGCGCCGAGCACGGCGTGACCAGCAACTGCGTCAACCCCTCCTACGTCCGGACCCCGTTGGTGGAGAGGCAGATCGAGGACCAGGCGCGGGCTCACGGGATCAGTGCCGACGACGTCGTCGAGCAGGTGATGCTGGAGCGGGTCGCCGTGAAACGGCTGGTGGAGCCGGAGGAGGTGGCGGCCCTGGTCGCGTTCCTGTGCGGGCCGATGTCCGACTCCATCACCGGCGCGTCGTTCCCCGTCGACGGCGGCTGGACCGCGCACTGAGGCCGGCGTGACCCTGGCCGCCGGACGCAACGGGACGTCGTCCATGCCCGAATCACTCCAACCCGGCCAACCCATGCCCGGCGCCACGCGGGCTGGCAGGATCGGCACCGTGCCGACCACCGCCCTGGAGCTGCTGCGGCTGCTCGCCGAGGACGCGCCGGCCCATGTGCTCGAGCAGACCGCCGCCAAGATCGAGGTGGTGGACCGTGACACGGCAGCCGACGCCCGGGCTCTCGCTCTGCGGGTACGAGCGGTGCTGGACGCCCGCCGCCGCCGGGAAGCGGAGCTGAGCGCCCTCGTCGACACGGCGCGGGAGCTGGCGTCGGTGACGGAGACGCACGGGGTGCTCGAGGCGATCGTCCGCCGGGCGCGGGCGCTGCTCGGCACCGACGTCGCCTACCTCACCCTGCACGACCCGGAGGTCGGCGACACGTACATGCGGGCCACGGACGGCTCCGTCTCCGCCCGCTTCCAGAGTCTGCGCCTACCGCTCGGCGCCGGCCTGGGCGGGCTCGTGGCGCAGACGCGGCGGCCCTACTGGACCGCCGACTACACCAACGACGAGCGGTTCCGGCACACGGGCGAGATCGACGGGGCGGTCGGTGAGGAGGGGCTCGTCGCCATCTGCGGTGTGCCGCTGCTGGTCGACGGCGAGTTCGTGGGCGTGCTGTTCGCGTCGAACCGCACGCGCCGGCCCTTCAGCCACGAGGAGGTGTCGCTGCTCAGCTCGCTCGCCGCGCTCGCTGCGGTCACGCTCGTGCAGGCCCGTGCAGCCCACGAGACGCGGGAGGCGCTGGAGGCGCTGTCGATCGCGCACGACACCGTGCGCCGACAGGCAGCCGCGACCGAGCGGGCCGCCGCGGCACACGACCGGTTCGCCCAGATCGTGCTCGCCGGTGGCGGCGTCCATGACATCGCCTCCAGCCTCGTCGACCTCCTCGGCGGATGGGTGGTGATGCTCGACGCCGACGGCCGCCGCACCGCGGCGCACGGCGACGCCCCTCCCCCGTCCCCGTCCGCCGGGCCCGACCCGCTTGCGGCCTGCCCCGCCGTCAGGGCATCGGACACCTCCGGACGGCTGGCGTCGGCGGACGGTGTGTGGGCCGTTGCCGTGACTGCCGTCGCTGAGCGGATGGGCACCGTGGTGCTCGGCGGGCGGGACGCCCTCGACGCCGGTGATCAGCGGACGGTGGAACGCGCGGCCGTCGTCACAGCACTGCTCATGCTCTTTCGGCGCCAGGCGGCCGAGACGGACCAGCGCGTTCGCACCGACCTGGTCCTCGACCTGCTCGCCGCGGACGAGTCCGAGCCGGCGACGAGCGAGTCACTGGCCATGCGGGGACGGTTGCTGGGTCTGGACCTCGCCGCCCCTCACGTGCTTGCGGTCTGCCGGGCGGCGTCAGGCCAGGCCCGGCGCGGGCTCGTGATCGGGGCAAGTCACCTGGTGGCGCAGCGGAACGGTCCCGGTCGCGGAGGCGGGTCGGGCTCGGCGGGCCCCGACGGCGCGGCCGGTGGTCTCGTCGGCGAGCACGGCGGCGACGTCCTCGTTCTCGTCCCGGGGAAGGACCCGTCGAGCGTCGCCGCGTGGTTGGCTTCCCGGCTGTCCCGTCCGGGAGCAGCCGTCACGGTGGGTGCCGCCGGACCGGTGATCCCGCTCGAGGGACTCGCCGCCGCACTGGACGAGGCGGCCAGGACGGCGCAGGCGCTCGTCGCGCTGGGCAAGCCCGGTCAGGGCGCCTCGGCGCAGGACCTCGGGTTCGCAGGGCTCGTCGTCGGCGGGGCGCCGGACGTGGGCCGTTACGTGCAGACGGTGCTCGGGCCCCTGCTCGGCTACGACAGCCGCCGCGGCAGCGACCTGGTCGGGACGCTGGAGGCCTACTTCGCGTCCGGGGCCAGCCCGAGCCGCGCCGCCTCGGCGTTGCACGTCCACGTCAACACCGTCGCCCAGCGGTTGGAGCGGGTGACGAACCTGCTCGGCGCGGGGTGGAACGACCCGGGTCGCGCCCTGGAGGTGCAGCTCGCCCTGCGTCTGCACCGCCTCAGCAGCACGACCTGACTGCCGCGCCGCGGCGCTTCACATGGACCTGCGCCGGCGTATCAGGGTGGCGGCCACGGCGGCGGTCGCGCCCAGGGCCACCACGACGACGACCGGCACGACCGGGCTCCGGTCGCGTCCGGACTGTTCCTGGGCGACGGGCGCACGTGCGCCCTGTCCGTCCTGCCGGTTCACCACCGCTGTTGATCCGACCAGGCGCGAACTGTCTGGCACGAAGGAGTCGGCGGTGGACCGGCTGATCTGCTCGCCGGCGGCGACGACAGCCATCTCGATGACCCGTGCCGCGTCATAACCACGCAACGCCTCCGGAGAGGGAACCCGCCCGTAAGCGGACCGGAAGCGGGCACGGAACGCCTCGACCCGCGGCCCCTGCCCGGGACCGTCCACCAACACGACCCACCCCGGCTGTCGGGACTGCCCTGCCCCGGCTGTCGTCACGAACGCCCGGTCGATACCGGCCATCGCCCCTACCGCGGCGACGCTGTCGTTCCCGCTGAGCACGGCCACCACACGGGCCCCTTCCCGGAGGGCCGTCCGGACCTGCGCCACATCACCGGCCTCCACGTAGACGATGTCCACGTCGATGCCGCCGAGGTGGTCACCGGCGTCCACGCCGGGCGGGTGCGTCACATCCGGTGACTCGTCCACTGCCAGCTGGAACCCGTCACGGGCATCGCGGTCGCCGTCCGGCACGACGGCCACGAGCGTGAACGTGTGAGCCAGCGCCGGTGCCTGCGGCACCAGGATCATCGTGACGGCGAGCGCTGTCACCGCCACCATCTGCCCGAGCGCCCGGGTGATCACCACGATCGGCCTGAACGCCCGTGGGGAGCCGGACGAAGGGGACATCGCCGACGGGCCACACCGTTGATCCTGCCATAGCTGGACGGGCTCTCTAACTAACTGCGACGGCTGAAGCGCCCACCGGCGACGGCGCGCAGGGTCCCCCAGATGCCCTTGCGGAACGCCAGCACGACCACCACGAAGACGGTGCCCGTGACGATGCCGAGCCCCTCGAACCCGGAGGAGGCGAGCCAGTCCTCGAGCAGCACCACGAGCGCCGCTCCGACGACGCCACCCCAGAGAGTGCCGATTCCGCCGAGGACGGTGATGAGAACGACCTTCCCGGACGTGGTCCAGTAGAGCTCCTGCAACGACGCGAAGCCGTGGCTGACGGCGAAGATGCCACCCGCGACGCCGGCCAGACCGGCCGACATGACGAAGGCCATCACCTTGTACTTCTCGACGTCATAGCCGAGAGCGCGGACGCGCGCAGGGTTGTCGCGGATGGCGACGAGCACCCGGCCGAACGGCGAGTGCACGATCCGCCACGCCACCCACATGCCGGCGAGGACGATCGGCAGAGCCACGTAGTAGAAGTAGAAGGACTCGGTTTCGACGAGCTCCGCGCCGAAGAAGCTGCGCGGGATCGACTGCAGGCCGTTCTCGCCTCCGGTCACCGAGCGCCACTGGTTGGCGACGAAGTACAGCATCTGCGCGAACGCCAGCGTGACCATGGCGAAGTAGATGCCGCTGCGGCGCACCGACAGGTAGCCGATGGGTACGGCGATGAGCATGGCGAACAGGGCACCGGCCAGCACCGCCAGCGGGAACGGCACACCGGCGTTCAGCGCGACCAGGCCGGTGACGTACGCAGACCCGCCCCAGAAGGCCGCATGCCCGAAGGACAGCAGCCCGGTGTAGCCGAGCAGGATGTCCAGCGCGATCGCGAACAGCGCCCAGGCGGCGATGTCGAGCGCGACCGGCGGGTAGATGAACCAGGGCAGGGCCAGCGCGAGCAGCAGACCGACGCCGAGCAGCGCCCAGCGCAACGGGCTGCGGCGGCCCAGTGCGGGGGCAGCCGGCAGCTGGGGGCCGGTCGACTCGTCGGGCTTCGTGGGGGCGATGCTCATCGAGCCGCCTCCTCCCTTCCGAACAGCCCCGAGGGCCTGGTCAGGATCACCAGCGCCATCAGGATGAAGATCACGATCTGGGCGAACGCCGGCGCATAGGCCTGGCCGAACGCCTCCACCAGCCCGACGAGGAACCCGGCAACCACGGCACCGAGGATCGAGCCCAGCCCGCCGATGACCACCACCGCGAACAGGATGATGACGAAGTTCGACCCCATGTCGGCGGTGATCGCGCGGAACGGTGCGGCGAGGACGCCGGCCAGCCCGGCCAGGGCGATGCCGAACCCGAAAACGGGGGTCACCCAACGGCCCACGTTGACGCCGAGAGCCTGGGTGAGCTCCGGCCGTTCCGTCGACGCCCGGACGATCATGCCGACGCGGGTCCGGGTCAGCAGCAGCCACACCACCAGGCAGACGACGACCGAGAAGACGAAGACGAACAGCTGGTAGACCGGCAACCTGACGCCGCCGAGCTCGAGCTGCCCGGACAGGATCTCCGGCCGCTGGTAGGGCAGACCCGACACGCCGTACCGGCGCTTGACCAGGTCGACGAACAGCAGCGTCAGCCCGAAGGTGAGGAGGAAGTTGTAGAGCGGGTCCAGTCTCATGAGGTGGTGCACGAGCAGGCGCTCGAGCATCACCCCGAAGACGAACATGAGCACCGGGACCACGATCAGAGCCGGCCAGAAGCCCAGACCGAACGCGTCGAGCAGAACCGCCGCGGTGACGGCGCCGAGCATGTACATCGCGCCGTGGGCGAAGTTCACCACGCCCAATGCGCCGAATATGATGGCCAGACCCAGTGCGGCGAGGGCGTAGAAGCTGCCAGCCGCCAGGCCCTGTGCGGTGTACTGCAGGATCGCGTTCATGGCTTCCTGTCCGTGTTCGTGGTCCCGGTGCCCGAGTGAACAGCCGAGTGATCAGCCGAGTGATCAGCCCAGTGATCAGCCGAGGTTGCAGCCGGCCGCCTTGGACTCCTCCACCGGGCGGAAGGCCTCCTCCGCCGGGATCGTGGCGATGATCTCCTCGTAGTCCCAGTCCTCCTTGACGTCGGCCGCCTCCTTCACCTTGGCGAGGTAGACGTCGTGGATCACTCGGTGGTCCTCGGCACGGATCTTGCCGTTGCGCAGGAAGACGTCGTTGACCTCGTAGCCGTCCAGCTCCTTGACGACGGCGTCCGAGTTGTCAGTGCCTGCCCGCTGGACGGCCTCCAGGTACTGCAGCGCGGCGGAGTAGTTGCCGGCGTGCGCGAAGGACGGTCGCGTGCCGGTCTTCTCCTGGAACCGGTCAGCCCACTTGCGGCTCTCGGCGTCCATGTTCCAGTACCAGGCGTCGGTGAAGGTGGTACCGGCGAACTGGTCGACGCCGAGGGAGTTGATGTCGGTGATGAACATCAGGCCGACGGCCAGGGTGATGCCCTGGTCCTTCAGACCGGCCTGGTTGAACTGCTTCACCAGGTTGATCAGGTCACCACCCGCCTGCATGGTGCCGATCACGTCCGGGTTGCTGGAGGCGGCCTTCGTGAGGAAGGTCGCGAAGTTGTCGTTCGGGAACGGCGTGGGGATGGCCTCCTTGACCGAGCCGCCGGACTCCTCCACCGCCGCGGTGAAGGACTTGGTCATGTCCTGTCCGAAGGCGTAGTCCGGGTAGATGATCGTCCAGTTCTTGCCCCCGGCGTCGGTGACGGTCCGGCCCGTGCCGTTGGCCAGCATGTACGTGTCGTACGCCCATGCGTAGGTGTACTTGTTGCACTGCTTGCCGGTCAGCTCGGTGGTTGCCGCGCCGATGTTGAAGTAGAGCTTCTTCTTGGCCTTGGCCTGCGATGCGACCGCCAGTGCCGCAGAGGACGTCGGCACGTCGAAGATGGCGTCGGCGTTCTTGCGGTCGTACATCTCCTGGGCCTCGGAGTTGGCGATCTCCGGCTTGTTCTGGTGATCGGCGGTGATGACCTCGATCTCCTTGGCGACGGCGTTGTCGCCGTACTTCTCCTGGTAGTCCGCGACGGCCATCTTCACCGCCTCGACGCTGTTCGGGCCGGACAGGTCCTTGTACACCCCGGACTGGTCGTTGAGGACCCCGAGCACGACCTTGCCGTCGCTGAGCTCGCTGTCACCCCCGGCCGTGGGCCCACCTTGCCCGCACGCCGCAACCAGCAGTG